>CAYQJL010000076.1:0-6755 GCA_964417675.1 uncultured bacterium
GCGACCAGAGGAGGAATCAGGATGATCCCGATCACCGAGAGCGTCCAGAACCACGCGGGCGACAGGACCGTCCATCCCGACAGCAACAGGAGGGTCAACGCCGGAGGGACGAGACTGCGTCGAAGGTTGTCAAAGAGCTTCCACAGCGAGAGTCCCGAGAGCGGGTTCTTCTGGAGGCGCCGTGCCTGACCGGGAACTCGCGGCATAAGCCACCCGGCGAGCTGCCAATCCCCCCGAATCCACCGGTGCCGGCGGTTCACGTCCACGCTGTAGCGGGAGGGATAGCCTTCATATAGCTGCACGTCGCTCAGCAAGCCCGCGCGGGCGTAACAGCCTTCGAGAAGGTCGTGACTCAGGATCCGATTCTCGGGGAGGCGTCCCTTGAGCGCCTGCTCAAAGGCATCCACATCGTAGATCCCTTTGCCGATGAACGAGCCTTCACGGAAAAGGTCCTGGTAGACATCCGAGACGGCGCGCGTGTACGGATCGACGCCGGGCTCACCCCCATAGAGCTGGGCATACCGCGATCGGCTCGCCCCCGGTAGGCTCATGGCTACCCGGGGCTGTAGGATGCCGTATCCCTCAGTGACTCGCTGCTTGCCATCGTCGTAGCGCGGACGGTTCAGCGGATGGGCCATGGCTGCGACGAACTGCCGCGCCGAATCCCGTGGAAGCTCGGTGTCCGTGTCGAGGGTGATCACGTACTTCACGTTCGACAGGACCGAAGTGTCACCCACGACGAGCGCGAATCGATCGGGTGAGCCGCCGCGCAGGAGTGCATTCAGCTGCGCGAGCTTCCCGCGCTTGCGCTCATACCCCATCCAGAGTCGCTCCCGAGGGTTCCAGCTCCGCGGGCGATGGAAGAGAAAGAAGGGGCTGCCTTTGCCCTTCTGGTACTGCTCATTCAACGCCTCGATCTTCTCCCGCGCGAAACGGGCGAGGGGCTCGTCCCCCGGCAGTGTCTCTTCTTGCGCGTCGGAGACGTCGGTCAGCAGGCCGAAGTGTAGGTGCTCGTCCCGATTCGCCAGGAAACGGACCTCGAGCGCCTCGACCAGATCCGCGATGTTCTCGGCGCTCGTGATCATCGTCGGGATCACGACGAGCGTGCGTGCTTCCGGGGGAATCCCTTCGGCATAGTCCATGCGTGGCAGCAAGTGCGGCCTGGCCAACAACGCCGCCAGCCAGTTCACCAGGGCGACCGCCAACTGGCTGGCGGCCAGCAGGAAGAGAAGTCCGATCACCGCGAGCATCCCGCCTTGCACGCCGGAGGCCAGTGCCTTCGCAATCAGGCCACCGGTGAGTAGGGCAGCAATCAGCAAGATTGGACTCAGATATGCGATCATGGGAAAGCGGCCGGCGACACGCCGGGGGATCTCCGCGGCGGATCGTCGCACCTTCGCAGCTCGTTCGAGCTGCGACAGCCCCTCGTCGATCAGGTGGAAGCCCACATGCGCCGCGCGATCATGGCCACCGGCAGTCGTTGCGCTGCTCTGTGTGAGCTGGATGGCCAGGCGCGCCACCTCCACCTCGGATAGCGGGCTGCTCTTCGCGATCCTCTCCACTACGTGGCGATACCGGTCACGCGTGGCGAAGTCCATTCTGCTGTAGGCTCTGCTAGGATCCTCCTGCAGCGTAGCCTCGACGGCACTCATCGTCTCGACGAACTCGCGCCAATCCATCGCTCCCAGGAATCGAAGGCTGCCGATGCTGTTGCTGATCGAGACCTGATCTGCCGCCTGCTGCTGGTTCTCCAACTGCACGAGGTGCTCAATCGTCAGGCCTGACTCGGAGAGTCGCTGCTCGATCCAGGTGAGCGGCTGGGCCAGTGCGGGGCTCTGTCCCTGAAGGCGGCGCGCAAATTCCGCGACAAACGAGCTGACCATCGGCGGATCCGAGCGCGCCATGTCCACGACCGCGAGGATCAGGCTGCTGGGCTTCTTCTCGGCGGTCTCGGTCATCTCGTCCGCCCAGCGGTCGGCCAGGTCTCGGTAGATCCTGTCGGTTGCCATCCGGGCAGCGACGCGCCGGAGGTTCTCAATCAGGGCCAGACGCAGCATGATCGGGATGGCCCACAGTTCGCCCAGTTTCAGAACGGTGACAGTTTGGTAGGCCGCCACGAAGCTGCTCAGGTTCTCTGGATCCAAGCGTCCGTCGCCGTGCGAGATTGTCTCCAGAGCGATGTCATACACCCGCGGCAATCCGGCCGATGGGCCCTTGCGCAAGCTGGGCAACTCCCGGCTGTAGCCCTTCGGCAAGTGACGCCTGGCCGTACGAATGTGTTCTTCGATCAGGTAGAAGTTGTCGAGCAGCCATTCACCGGCCGAGTTGATCCGGCGACTCGGCTTGACCGCCTCCGTCATCAGATTGCCGGTCTCAATCAGGACACGTTCATTCTCCACCAGTCGTGGGAGAAGCCGTTCCGGAGCGCGCTCGAGAGTCGTCTCATGAAAGCCCGCAAGGTTCTGGCCGTGCTGCTTCATCTGTTCGGCGCTGAACAGCTCTGCTCGCAGCGGTTGCTCGTCGCCGGAGTACCTGGCCGTGGATCGCGGGAATGGTAGCGCCGAAATCATTGAGGCATGCTTTCGGCTTCGATGCAGCCCACTCGTTATCTTCATATTTCGCGTGTTACCGGTTCGAGGCGCAACTCTGTGTCTCTACTGTGCCCCTCTGTGTGCCCACTGTGCACTGTGTCCCTCTGTGTGCTCACTGTGTCCCTCTGTGTCCCTGCGTGTCCCTCTGTGTCCCAGCGTGCAGCCAAACACGCCACGGAGCGACCCGTCAACTTCCGAGCATCACTTGGCTGAACGTTCATTAAGAAAGTGGGGACGGACGGACGCGCCGGGGACGACGCCCGCCCGCGAGGATTCCCTCAGAGTGATCGGGTGTCAATCACAATGACCTGCTCGTCGCCGAATCGCCTGGAGGAGAGCGATCCGGGGCCAAACAGGCGGCGAGTCTCGCAAGAAACTGGCACTCTCCACAGCGCCATCCTGTGGGACAGCAACTCCAGTGCATGTCGGAAGCCGGGGGAACACCTGCCCCCCCGGTTTCCTCTGTCACCGCCGTCGACATCCGCGGGCGAGCGCTAGCGGCGCCTCCTCCGTGCGACGAAGAACGTTCCGATCAACCCGGTTCCCAGGAACATCAGCGATGCAGACTCGGGCACCGGAGAGACCGAGGTGAAGCCGTTGATCGTGGCAATATCATTGTTTCCGCTCAGATCGAACCCAAGAACCGTATCGAGTTGATTCCATGGGCCGCCCTGGGGTCCCGGCCGGGGGCCGGACGAGAAGTTGCCGAGATCGATAGACTGCCCCGGAGTCCCCGGCCCAGCCAAACGCTCCCGACCGACGTCCACACCCATGTTGATGTCCCCGTTGAGCATGTTGACCGCGATTTCCGGAATCCCATCGCCGTCCTGATCGGGTGTGTTCGGGGTGATCGCGAATCCGTTGCCGGTCACGTCCGTGCCGCTTCCCGAGTAGGACGCGTACACGATGGGGTCGACTGTGATGGGATCGATCGGATTCGAGATCCCGAGGGCAAACGGTAGCAGACCGGTCGAATTGTTCGCAAAGGCCACGCCGTAGCTGATGTAGGGGTTGGTGAACGTGGTCGTGACGTTACCGCTCACCCTGTAGTTCGCTCCCACCTGAGTGAAGTTCAACTCCCAGGCATCGCCGACCTCTTGCCATCCCGTAAGGGGGATTACCGAACCACCGGCGACTTGCAACCAGGCCGTGGGCACCGGATCGAGGTGTGGCACAACCTGTACGTACGCCACAGCCGGGCTGGGCAGCAAGCTGAGCAGCATCAGCGCAAGGATGCTGGGGCCAAGAATAAACAGTTTCATGGGGTCCTCCTCTTTCTTCCCATAGGGTCCTTCCTACTCCTCCGCCGTGCCGCGCAGTTAGCAGCGCCAGCCCGGCAGGAAAACACTAGGATGTCGTGTGGCCTCATGATGCAGGTTCTTGCTCGGCTCGGAGCGTTCACACCGTCCTCCGAGGCGCTCGAGACCCTTCGGGCCAGATTCTCCTCATGACAGCCGTTCAAGAGCGGTGCACACAGTGTGCCGCCTCGCGACCTGCTCCTAACTGCTTGGATCTCCACACATTCGAGAAATGGCGAGCATCGGGATCCTATGGAGCCGAGCGAGGATCAATCATTGTGACGGAGAGAAGCGCCGCGGGCGTCGTGGCGGGTGACCACCTTCTCCCTGACCCCAACCCGTTTGCTGTTCCGGGAGGCAGACTTGTGATACAACTCAAGGCAGGCAGCTGTGCGGCGCGGCGATTCCGCTCGCTGGAATCCAGGAAGCGGGCATGGGCAGTGATGATTCGTGCTCCGACCGGCCGTGCTCCTAATGAAACGATGCGGGGAAAGGATGCTGGTGCCGTATGAGAAGCAATGACAATGAATCCGAAAGGGCGGCCAGGCTGCGCATGCGGGCCGAGGCCGCCGCTCGTGAAAGAGGGATCCCGACGTTGGAAGATGTTGAGGCAACGTCGCTGGAAGCTGTGCAGCAGATGATCCATGAGCTGCAGGTGCATCAGGTCGAGCTGCAGATGCAGAACGAGGAGCTATGCCGGGCGCAGACGGAACTGGACGCGGTGCGGGCTCGCTATTTCGACCTCTACAACTTGGCGCCGGTTGGCTACTTCGTCGTCTCATTGGAGGGGCGGATCCTGGAGGTCAACCTCACCGCCGTCAACATGCTGGACACAGCCAGGGCCGCGCTTGTTAAGCAACCCATCTCCCGGTTCATCTTCAAGGACGACCAGGACATCTACTACAAGCACCGCGTGTTGCTCCACAAGACAGGCAAGCCGCATGGGTGCGAACTTCGGATGGTGAAGAGCGACGGGACGACATTCTGGGTGCTGCTGACGGCCGTCGCCGCACAGGATCCTTCGACGAGCTTCGGGCAAGACGCCGGTGACGCGACCGTGACCCGCGTTGTTCTGAGCGACATCACGGAGCGCAAGCGGTTGGAAGAGGAGAAGGCCCAGCTCGAAGCCCAACTGCAACACGCGCGCAAGCCGAAGAGCTCTTCCACGATCACCGCGGCCGAAGGGAAGGGCAGACATGGCGACAGCTCGGAAGATGGGTGTGTCCGGTAGCACGGGCGCGGGTGCCACCCCGCCGATCGAGGCGCAGAAAACCGCCGAGGACGCGCCCGAGGTGCAGAAGATGCTTGGCGGCACCGGCGCCGACTTCCCGATTGTCGGCATCGGCGCCTCGGCCGGTGGATTGGCGGCCTTCGAGGCCTTCTTCTCGGCCATGCCGACGGATAGCGAGCCGGACATGGCCTTTGTCCTGGTGCAGCACCTGGCCCCGGATCACGAGAGCATGCTCACCAGCCTGATCCAGCGCTACACGAGCATGCATGTCTTCGAGGTCAGCGACGGAATGACCGTCCAGCCGAACTGCGCCTATATCATTCCACCCAATCGGGACATGGCGTTGTTGAACGGCAAGCTCCAACTGCTGGAGCCTTCCGCGCCCCGCGGACACCGCCTGCCAATCGACTTCTTCTTCCGTTCGCTGGCCCAGGACCAGCGCGAGCGGGCCATCTGTATCGTCCTCTCCGGCACCGGCAGCGACGGCGCTCTGGGCGTGCGGGACGTCAAGGGTGAGGGGGGCATGGTCATGGTCCAGGACCCCAAGTCCACCGAGTATGACGGTATGCCGCTCAGCGCGATCGCCACCGGGTTCGTGGACTATCAACTACCACCAGCCGAAATGTTCCACCAGTTGGTCGCCTATGTCGCCCACCCCTTCGGCAAACCCCACCGGCCTCCGACCGCAGCAACCCCCTGCGACGAAGGTGCGCTAAGGAAGATCTTCATCCTGCTGCGGGCCCATACCGGCCACGACTTCTCCCACTACAAGCCGAGCACCATCCATCGCCGCATCGAACGACGCCTGGCCGTCCACCAAATCGAACGCATCGACGCGTATGTCGAGTTGCTGCAGCAAAGCCCGACAGAGGTAGGCGCGCTGTTTCGGGACCTCTTGATCGGTGTGACCAATTTCCTTCGCGATCCGGAAGCCTTCAAGGCGTTCGAGGAACAAGTGATCCCGAAGCTCTTTGCTGACAAGCCCCCCGGTGCCGTGATCCGTGTCTGGTCGGCAGGCTGTTCCACCGGCGAGGAAGCCTATTCCATCGCCATTCTCCTTCAGGAACGCCTTGAAGCGCTGAAGCAGGGGCACCGAGTGCAGGCCTTCGCCACCGACCTGGATCGCCAGGCCATCGCTACGGCCCGGGCCGGCCTTTATCCGGCCAGCATTGCCGCCGATCTTTCGCCGGAGCGACTGGCGCGGTTCTTCTCGACGGAGGATGAAGGCGCCGCCTACCGCGTCCGCAAGAGCATCCGCGACATGCTGGTCTTCTCCGAGCAGGACGTCATCAAGGATCCGCCCTTCTCCAAGCTCGACCTGATCAGCTGTCGCAACCTCCTGATCTACATGGGCGCCGACCTGCAGAAGAAGCTGATCCTTTTGTTCCATTACGCGTTGAACCCGGGCGGCATGCTCTTCCTGGGCACCTCGGAGACCGTGGGCGAGTGTGCGCACCTATTCTCCACGATCGATCGCAAGTCGAAGCTGTTCATGCGCAGAGAGGGTTCTCACGTCACTCAGACCGGCGCCCTGGGCTGGATTCCCCCGCCCGTGATGGCCCAGGAAGAGATCCGTGCGCGGAGTGCCGGAACGGCCATGCGACTGGGGAGACTCCCCCTGCGTGAGCTCACCGA
>CAYQJL010000077.1:0-3519 GCA_964417675.1 uncultured bacterium
CACGCTTGGCGCCGGGCGGGATGCCGGAGACGCCGCGGTTCTGGCCCGTCGCTTCCGGGGCCCCCAAGCCGCGCGCGGTGCACTCGAAGCGGTGTGGCAATACTGGAACCGCACGCTCGGCACCGTGAGCGTGGAGACCCCGGATCCGTCCCTTGACGTGCTGGCCAATGGCTGGCTCCTGTACCAAGCGCTGGCGTGTCGCATCTGGGCACGAACCGGACACTACCAGCCGGGAGGGGCCTTTGGCTTCCGCGACCAACTGCAGGATGCGATGGCGCTCATCCACGCCGAGCCGAATCTTCTGCGCGAACAGCTGCTCCGCTGCGCGGCCCGCCAGTTTCCAGAGGGAGACGTCCAGCATTGGTGGCATCCACCCGCCGGCCGTGGTGTGCGGACGCGCTGTTCGGACGATTACCTCTGGATGCCCCTGGCGACAGCCCGCTACGTACTGGCCACAGGTGATACTGGGGTGCTGGATGAATCGATACCCTTTGTCGAAGGTCGCCCGCTCAAGCGGGAAGAAGACTCCTACTACGATCTGCCCCGCCGGTCGGTAGAAACCGCCAGCCTGTACAACCATTGTGTCCGGGCCATTCTGAGAGGCCTCCAGGTCGGTGTGCACGATCTTCCGCTCATCGGTTCGGGCGACTGGAACGACGGCATGAACATGGTGGGCGCAGGCGGCGCAGGCGAAAGCGTCTGGCTGGGCTTCTTCCTCCATGAAGTGCTCAGGCAGTTTGCCGAGGTTGCCCGCCGGCACGGCGACGGCGCGTTCGCCGAGCGCTGCCATGACGAGGCGACTCGACTGCGCCAGAGCCTCGCGCGCAATGGCTGGGACGGAGAGTGGTACCGCCGCGCCTACTTCGACGACGGCTCACCGCTCGGCTCGGCGCAGAACCTCGAATGCCAGATCGATTCGATCGCCCAGAGCTGGTCGGTGCTGTCCGGGGCGGGTGAGGCCGGGCGGGCGTGCACCGCTATGGAAGCGGTGGATCGACGCCTCGTGCGACGGGATCACGCATTGATTCAGCTGCTCGACCCTCCGTTCGACCAGTCCGACTTGAATCCCGGATACATCCAGGGATACCCACCGGGCGTGAGAGAGAATGGCGGGCAGTACACGCATGCTGCGATTTGGGCGGTGATGGCCTTCGCGGCCTTAGGGGCGCGGCGGCACGCGTGGGAGCTGTTCGCCATGATCAACCCCGTGAACCACGCGCGATCGCCGGACGGGGTAGCGACCTACCGAGTGGAACCGTACGTGGTCGCGGCCGACGTCTATGCGTGTCCGCCGCATACCGGTCGTGGTGGCTGGACGTGGTACACAGGCTCGGCTGCATGGATGTACCGGCTGATCACGGAGTCCCTCCTGGGGCTCAGATTGGAAGGGGACAGGCTACGATTCGAGCCGTGTCTCCCCGCGAAATGGAAGGGCTTCATGGTGCATTACCGATATCGCGAGACGGTCTACCACATCGACATCCTGCAGACGCCCGGCGGGGCGGGCGGGACGAGCGTGACCCTGGATGGCGTCGCACGCCACGACGGCGCCATACCCCTCGTCGATGATCGACGGGAACACTCCGTCGAAGTCAGAGTGTCGACTGCGGCTCCAAAACCCACTAACGACCCCTGCCGAAGAGCAGCAGGGTGATACCGCCGATCAGCGCAACTGCACCGGCAACCGCCGGGATGGGAATGCTCTTGTGCTCCGTGGCTGTGATGTTCAAGGAACCGACATCGAGGACCGTCCGGTCCTTGTTGTAGTTGATTCCGCCGTAGACCAGCGCGATGATCCCCAGGGCCACCAGCACGATTCCGATCGTTTTCATTTCAATGACCTTTCCTGTTCACACGTCGTCCCATGCGTGACCGTGACTCGAGTCAGCCGGAGAACGAGACGGTGACCGCATTGTCTAGGTCACCCTGCGCCCCTGGATGACGCGGAGCACCACGATGATGATCGCGATGACGAGCAGAACGTGGACGATGCCGCCCATGGTGGTAGACGTGAGCAGGCCGAGCAACCAGAGACCGATGAGTATCACAGCGATTGTCCAGAGCATCTCTTACCTCCTGTGGTTTGCATGAGAAGGAAGGGCAGGCGCCGATTGACAACACCGCCCTTCACCCTACTTCAAATGATAGAATGTCCAGCCGAACGTGAGCTTCGCGTCCGGCACGTCGTTCAAACTGACTTTGCCCTCGATGAAGAAGCGGTCACCGTCTGAGAGTCCCTTCTCGATCCCGCCGAGCAGGTTGATGCCCAGATCGGTCTGTGAGCTGTTGCTTCCCCCGCTGTCGACGCTCTTGACATTCGCGCCCAGACCGCCGCCGAGGTATGGAGTCCAGACGTCCCAGTTCGAGCTGAAGCGATAGGCCGCCTCAGCGTTGGCGGTGAAGAGCTTCACGTTCTCGCCGAAGCCCAACTCCAGGTTGGGTTGAAAGCGGATGTGCCGGGCGAAGTGTCCAAAGTCAAGGTGAGCACCGAAGTGAACCTGGTCGGGGTGCAGCGAAAGTCCGACTCGCGGGCCCCAGCCGCGGAAGCCGACATCGCTGTCAGGACCTGCCAGGGCAAGGGCGGGCCCTACGGCTATGACCAGCGCCGCTGCGATCAGACTCATGCGAGTAGTCTTCTTCATCCTGTTTTTCTCCCATTGCCTGGAGCCGTGGGCCGAGTCAATGCCGCGCCCTTGGTCGCCAGCGTCCCCTCTCTTCCTGAAATCGGCTGGGGGAGCCTCTCCTTTGCTCGGTACGATGGGTTGGGAGTCGCGAGAGCGGCGTCGAGCTCCCCCCAGGCGCTCTTCAGGGTGCCCTGGAGGTGCGCCCGCTCCGCCTCTCCCGCTGACTTGTACTCATCGAATCTCTCTTGCGCGATCGCGTGCAGGGCCTTCAGCTCGTCGACGTACATGAGGGCATCGAATCCCGACCGGGCGCCGGCCATGTGGGTCTCGGCCGCAAGGCCATCGATCTTTGATCTCCACAGTTTGAGCTGTGCCTCCATCTTCTGAACGGACGTTTCCAATGTGTTCTCCGGCCTGGGCCGAGTGCGTCACGCGTCCGGGGGTGGTCGGCGTTCCTTGCTCCCCGAGGCGCCGTCGCGCAGGGAATCTCCCGTTGCGCGGCGATCCGGCCCATTGTTGCAGCGGCCTGGATTCCTGATGGACGATCGCCGTCAGTGTGTAGTATGTTTGACCTGCAATTGGCGTGCCGTCGCGTAGTCCCCTTGTGCTGTGGATGTTCCATGAAGCAGGCGCTCACGGACTCCATCAAAGCGACGCGGGATCGATCAATTGGAAGGAGAGGATCGTGCACGTCGAAGACCTCAACATCAGCGAATTGGTGGAATTCGACTCTGAGGAGGGCGTCATCCGCTTCGCGGGTCAGCGGGCGCTGATCATCGACGCAACGGCGAAGGGGAACCTGCGCAAGGAGTTGGTCAATCACTTCGGCTTCAGTACCGCGCGCGCGGTCCTGACCCGGTTCGGTTTCGTGCAGGGCTGGCGCATGGCCGAGGCG
>CAYQJL010000078.1:0-8536 GCA_964417675.1 uncultured bacterium
TCGGTGAGCGTGCCGGTCTTGTCGGTGCAGATGGTCGTCGTGGACCCAAGGGTTTCCACAGAAGAGAGGCGATTGACGATGGCATTGCGCCGCGCCATGTGCCACATCCCGCGCGCGAGGGCCACGGTGGCAACGATTGGTAGGCCTTCGGGAATCGCGGCGATCGCGAGGGCCACGGCGGTCTTGAGGATCAGCGCCGGTTCCTGCTTGGCCAGCAGACCGCTCACCGTTACGGCGGCCGCAATGGCGAGGACGGCCCAGATCAGGCGTTGTCCGAGGGCGTTGAGGCGTCCTTCAAGCGGGGTCATCGCCGGTTCGGCCTTCTGGGCCAGCGCGGCGATGCGTCCCAGCTCGCTCTCCATGCCGGTCGCTACGACCAGCCCCTTGGCCGACCCTCGCACCACAAAGGTCCCCTTGAAGGCCATGTTGGTGCGGTCGGCCAGGCCGGTGTCCTCCTCGAGGAGTTCATCCGACTTCTCCGCCGGATCGGATTCGCCCGTGAGAGCGGACTCGTTGATCTGGAGCTGGCGCGTCTCGATCAGGCGGATGTCGGCGGTGATCACATCGCCGGGCTCCAGGACCACCAGATCGCCGGGCAGCAGCTCGCTGGAGGAAACCTCCTGCTCCCGCTCGTCCCGGATCACCCGGGACGCGGATTGGCTCAACTTGCGCAAGCCTTCCATGGACCGGGTGGCCTTCAGCTCCGTGAAGAATCCGATGAAGACATTGATCAGGAGGGCAACGGCGATGGCGGTTGCCTCCATCCACTGGGAAAAGGCCAACGACGCGGCGACCGCGGCGACGAGCAGGACGGGAATGAGACTCTTGAACTGGGCGATGAAGATGGTCCCGGCCTTGCGCCGGCTCTTCTGCCGGATCCGATTGCGGCCATGGCGCTTCCGTCGCCGCCGGATCGTGGCCGGGTCGATCCCGCGGGTCAGGGACGTCTCCAGCGCCTGCGCCAACGCCTCGGCCGGCTGGTGCCACGGCGCCGGGAGTCCCTTTCGGTCCTGGTTGTCGTGCCGGTCTACCACCATATTTCTCGAGGACTCGGCCAACCCATGCATCCGGGATGGGCGATCTCACTGGTCACCCTACGGTCTCGACACAGCTCGATCAAGAAGGGATGAAACCGCCGCAATCCGCGCCAGCCCCCCCGCCAGGCCCACATGCGGCCGGGCCATGCGCGCAACCGTGCATTCGCAGCCGGGCGTTCGCGGCCGGGCATGCGCGGCCGGGCGTGCGCGGCCGGGCGTTCGCGCAACCGAGTATTCGCAGCCGAGCGTTCGCGCTGGGGGTTTCCCCGAGAGGCTGTGTGGCAATCCACCCCTTTCACAACGGAACCGTCCCCGATGGAACTCGGGCGGCGGTTCGGCGACAGTCTCGCACACGGATGGTCGCGGCCTCCTGAAGGATCGTGCACCATCTCAAGGAGATTGGATCGAGGGATTCGGACGCAGACATCCAACGGAGGAATCCATGTCCATCGCGAAGATCATCGAGATTACCGCCGACTCCAGCAAGAGCTTCGATGACGCCGTCCAGGAAGGCATCAAGCGGGCCGGTGAGAGCGTCGAGAATATCAGGAGCGCCTGGGTGAAGGATCAGGAGGTCCAGCTGCGCGACGGCAAGATCCAGAACTACCGGGTAACCCTGAAGGTCACCTTCGTCGTGAACTGAGGCCACTCTGGCATGCCGAACCGGGGAGGGCGGCGTCCACTCGGGATGGGGGGCGGCGTCCATTCGGGATGGGGAGCGTCGATTGGCCCGGCTTTTCCTACAAAGACTCCCACGCGTCCCACATGCGCCGAACATGCGGAATCGTAATCGACCCCCCCACCAATAACCCGATCGCGGCGGTCTCCTCGAGCTCCTCGTCGCTGACGCCCTCTTCTTTGCAGCGCAGGGTATGGTACAGGATGCAGTCGTCACAGCGCAGGACCAGCGACGCGACCAGGCCCAGCAACTCCTTCGTACGCGCGGGCAGGGCACCGTCCTGATAGGCTTGCGTATCCAGATGGAAGAAACGCTGCGTCGTCAGCCCGGCCTTCTCCAGCACCAGCTTGTTGAGCCGCTCGCGCTCTGCGCGAAAGCGGGTCACGCGGTCATCGGTCATCGCCTCTGTCCTCCATGACGCCTCCATTGCGCGGCCGACGAACAGGCCGCAGTTCGAATCGATCTCGTCTTCTCTGCTCGCCGATGTCGAGCCCGCGGGCCCACGCCTACGATGACGGCATCGTAATCGGGCATCGCGACAGTACCTCGTCACTGCTCCACACCATGGCGATCGACTCGGCCATGCCCAGGAGGGACTGGAGGTGGCGCTCCTCGGTCGTCGTAGCGATCGCGTCGGCGGCCAGATGAACCTCGAACCCGCGACAGAAGGCGGAGCGGGCGGTGGTTTCGCAGCACATGTGGGTAAGCACGCCGGTGATCAACACCTGGTCGGCCCCGCCGTCGCGCAACGACTGCTCCAAGGGCGTGCCGTGGAAAGCGTCGTAGGTCGTCTTTGGCAGGAGGAGCTCTCCCAGGCTGGGCTCGAGCGCGGGGATGACACGGGCCTGCGGTTCCCCGGCCCGGATGTAGTCGGAGAAGAAGCGGCCCAGCATGCCCAGATCCTCCTCGCCCCGATGGCCGTGGAGCGTGAAAACGACCGGCCAGCCTGCCGCGCGCCATCGCTCCAGCAAGCGCTGGATGCGCGGGACGATCGCACCCGCGGCCGGCAGATAGCAGCGCCCCTCGGGTGCGGCGAAGTAGGCCAGCATGTCCATGATCAGAAGGGCGCAGCGCCCGGGCCTGGGCACGATATGGTCCCGCGGGCGCACGTCCCGGCGAATCCGCTCGAGCCATGCGCCGGTCCGGTCGTCCAGGGTGTCCGGGGTGACATAGGCTTCCTCACGCATGCAGGGAATCGTACGCAGCCCGGGACCGGATCACAAGGACCGGCCGCCTACGACTGCGGGATTTCGTCGCCGCTATTTGTCGATCGACAGCTTGGCCAAGGCCTTCTGGACCAGAGAGGTCTTTCCGAGCGTAATGCGTGATGCGTGATGCGTAGTCAAGTGGGCGCAGTCAAGCACCCAGTCGCGCCCGGTCGGATCTCACAGCCAGAGCGGTGCCGCCCCCGGCCCACGCTCATCGAGCAGCCCCGCGGCCAGCAGCTGATCGAGTTGCGCGACCAGCGCTTCCCGGTCACGCGGGAAGCGCCCCCCCAGCGGCACGACGTTCGAGACGTGATTGGCGCGGAAAAGCGTGCGTTCGAGCTCGAGGTGGGTGATCAGCTCGCGCAGCTCCTCCGTCGCTTCGCGCTCGCTCACCGGCGTGAAGCGGCCGGCCTCGATCTCGCTCGCCAGCGGCGTGCCCGGTAACGGGATGGCGCGCAGCGCGGCAAGGAACTGCGGCTGCATCCGGTTCAGGGCCGCCGCCGTCGCCCGGGCGTGCTCCCGGCTGCGCTCGCGCCCGCCCAGACCGATCAGCACCATGACCGACAACCGCAGTCCACACCCCTGCGCGCGCTGCACGGCGGCGATCATCTCCTCCGCCGTGTCGCCCTTGCGCACGCGGCGCAGTACCTCCTCGTCACCGCTCTCAAGGCCCAGGTAGAGCGTCTGCAGACGCAGACCGCGCAGATCGGCAAGCTGCGCCTCGCTGCGCGCAAGGATCGAGCGGCCGTTGGCGTAGACACCCACGCGCGCCAGGCGGGGCAGGCGCTGGCCCAGCCGGACAAGGCAGTCGCGCACGGTTTCGAAGGGCAGGGCCATGACGTCGCCGTCGGCCAGAAAGACGCGCGTGGCCGTCGGCCACTGCGCGGCGGCGCGGTCGATGCGGCGCGCCACCTCGTCCCAGGGGTGTTCGCGGTAACGCACGCCCTTGTACATCCCACAGAACGTGCAGGTGTTGTGGGGGCATCCGTCGGCCACCCGGATGATGAGGCTGTCCGCTTCGGAGGGCGGACGGAAGAGCGCCTGGTCCTCGTGCATGGACTCTCCTCTGCGGCCCCGGTGCGCGCGGTGGCCGCGATGGATCCTGAGCCGAGAGATACCACGAAGACCGAGTGCCGCGCACGCAGTCTTCCTGATGGCGTAACCGTCCGGCCAACCCATCTCCCCTTTTGCGGAGTCTCGAACACTGCTAGCTGACAGTCTAACAGCATCTTGAGGAGTCCGTGACCAGGCTGAATGGCGTAACCAACTATCCACGAATCGGTTAGCTCTGAACCCCGGGGTCCCAAGTCAACTCCATATACTGCTCGGTTAGCTCTGAACCCCGGGGTTCAGAGCTAACCGAGCAGTATATGGAGTTGACTTGGGACCCCGGGGTTCAGAGCTAACCGATTCGTGGATAGTTGGTTACGCCATTCAGCCTGGTCACGGACTCCTCAAGATGCTGTTAGACTGTCAGCTAGCAGTGTTCGAGACTCCGCAAAAGGGGAGATGGGTTGGCCGGACGGTTACGCCATCAGGAAGACTGCGTGCGCGGCACTCGGTCTTCGTGGTATCTCTCGGCTCAGGATCCATCGCGGCCACCGCGCGCACCGGGGCCGCAGAGGAGAGTCCATGCACGAGGACCAGGCGCTCTTCCGTCCGCCCTCCGAAGCGGACAGCCTCATCATCCGGGTGGCCGACGGATGCCCCCACAACACCTGCACGTTCTGTGGGATGTACAAGGGCGTGCGTTACCGCGAACACCCCTGGGACGAGGTGGCGCGCCGCATCGACCGCGCCGCCGCGCAGTGGCCGACGGCCACGCGCGTCTTTCTGGCCGACGGCGACGTCATGGCCCTGCCCTTCGAAACCGTGCGCGACTGCCTTGTCCGGCTGGGCCAGCGCCTGCCCCGCCTGGCGCGCGTGGGTGTCTACGCCAACGGCCGCTCGATCCTTGCGCGCAGCGAGGCGCAGCTTGCCGATCTGCGCGGTCTGCGTCTGCAGACGCTCTACCTGGGCCTTGAGAGCGGTGACGAGGAGGTACTGCGCCGCGTGCGCAAGGGCGACACGGCGGAGGAGATGATCGCCGCCGTGCAGCGCGCGCAGGGGTGTGGACTGCGGTTGTCGGTCATGGTGCTGATCGGTCTGGGCGGGCGCGAGCGCAGCCGGGAGCACGCCCGGGCGACGGCGGCGGCCCTGAACCGGATGCAGCCGCAGTTCCTTGCCGCGCTGCGCGCCATCCCGTTACCGGGCACGCCGCTGGCGAGCGAGATCGAGGCCGGCCGCTTCACGCCGGTGAGCGAGCGCGAAGCGACGGAGGAGCTGCGCGAGCTGATCACCCACCTCGAGCTCGAACGCACGCTTTTCCGCGCCAATCACGTCTCGAACGTCGTGCCGCTGGGGGGGCGCTTCCCGCGTGACCGGGAAGCGCTGGTCGCGCAACTCGATCAGCTGCTGGCCGCGGGGCTGCTCGATGAGCGTGGGCCGGGGGCGGCACCGCTCTGGCTGTGAGATCCGACCGGGCGCGACTGGGTGCTTGACTGCGCCCACTTGACTACGCATCACGCATCACGCATTACGCTCGGAAAGACCTCTCTGGTCCAGAAGGCCTTGGCCAAGCTGTCGATCGACAAATAGCGGCGACGAAATCCCGCAGTCGTAGGCGGCCGGTCCTTGTGATCCGGTCCCGGGCTGCGTACGATTCCCTGCATGCGTGAGGAAGCCTATGTCACCCCGGACACCCTGGACGACCGGACCGGCGCATGGCTCGAGCGGATTCGCCGGGACGTGCGCCCGCGGGACCATATCGTGCCCAGGCCCGGGCGCTGCGCCCTTCTGATCATGGACATGCTGGCCTACTTCGCCGCACCCGAGGGGCGCTGCTATCTGCCGGCCGCGGGTGCGATCGTCCCGCGCATCCAGCGCTTGCTGGAGCGATGGCGCGCGGCAGGCTGGCCGGTCGTTTTCACGCTCCACGGCCATCGGGGCGAGGAGGATCTGGGCATGCTGGGCCGCTTCTTCTCCGACTACATCCGGGCCGGGGAACCGCAGGCCCGTGTCATCCCCGCGCTCGAGCCCAGCCTGGGAGAGCTCCTCCTGCCAAAGACGACCTACGACGCTTTCCACGGCACGCCCTTGGAGCAGTCGTTGCGCGACGGCGGGGCCGACCAGGTGTTGATCACCGGCGTGCTTACCCACATGTGCTGCGAAACCACCGCCCGCTCCGCCTTCTGTCGCGGGTTCGAGGTTCATCTGGCCGCCGACGCGATCGCTACGACGACCGAGGAGCGCCACCTCCAGTCCCTCCTGGGCATGGCCGAGTCGATCGCCATGGTGTGGAGCAGTGACGAGGTACTGTCGCGATGCCCGATTACGATGCCGTCATCGTAGGCGTGGGCCCGCGGGCTCGACATCGGCGAGCAGAGAAGACGAGATCGATTCGAACTGCGGCCTGTTCGTCGGCCGCGCAATGGAGGCGTCATGGAGGACAGAGGCGATGACCGATGACCGCGTGACCCGCTTTCGCGCAGAGCGCGAGCGGCTCAACAAGCTGGTGCTGGAGAAGGCCGGGCTGACGACGCAGCGTTTCTTCCATCTGGATACGCAAGCCTATCAGGACGGTGCCCTGCCCGCGCGTACGAAGGAGTTGCTGGGCCTGGTCGCGTCGCTGGTCCTGCGCTGTGACGACTGCATCCTGTACCATACCCTGCGCTGCAAAGAAGAGGGCGTCAGCGACGAGGAGCTCGAGGAGACCGCCGCGATCGGGTTATTGGTGGGGGGGTCGATTACGATTCCGCATGTTCGGCGCATGTGGGACGCGTGGGAGTCTTTGTAGGAAAAGCCGGGCCAATCGACGCTCCCCATCCCGAATGGACGCCGCCCCCCATCCCGAGTGGACGCCGCCCTCCCCGGTTCGGCATGCCAGAGTGGCCTCAGTTCACGACGAAGGTGACCTTCAGGGTTACCCGGTAGTTCTGGATCTTGCCGTCGCGCAGCTGGACCTCCTGATCCTTCACCCAGGCGCTCCTGATATTCTCGACGCTCTCACCGGCCCGCTTGATGCCTTCCTGGACGGCGTCATCGAAGCTCTTGCTGGAGTCGGCGGTAATCTCGATGATCTTCGCGATGGACATGGATTCCTCCGTTGGATGTCTGCGTCCGAATCCCTCGATCCAATCTCCTTGAGATGGTGCACGATCCTTCAGGAGGCCGCGACCATCCGTGTGCGAGACTGTCGCCGAACCGCCGCCCGAGTTCCATCGGGGACGGTTCCGTTGTGAAAGGGGTGGATTGCCACACAGCCTCTCGGGGAAACCCCCAGCGCGAACGCTCGGCTGCGAATACTCGGTTGCGCGAACGCCCGGCCGCGCACGCCCGGCCGCGCATGCCCGGCCGCGAACGCCCGGCTGCGAATGCACGGTTGCGCGCATGGCCCGGCCGCATGTGGGCCTGGCGGGGGGGCTGGCGCGGATTGCGGCGGTTTCATCCCTTCTTGATCGAGCTGTGTCGAGACCGTAGGGTGACCAGTGAGATCGCCCATCCCGGATGCATGGGTTGGCCGAGTCCTCGAGAAATATGGTGGTAGACCGGCACGACAACCAGGACCGAAAGGGACTCCCGGCGCCGTGGCACCAGCCGGCCGAGGCGTTGGCGCAGGCGCTGGAGACGTCCCTGACCCGCGGGATCGACCCGGCCACGATCCGGCGGCGACGGAAGCGCCATGGCCGCAATCGGATCCGGCAGAAGAGCCGGCGCAAGGCCGGGACCATCTTCATCGCCCAGTTCAAGAGTCTCATTCCCGTCCTGCTCGTCGCCGCGGTCGCCGCGTCGTTGGCCTTTTCCCAGTGGATGGAGGCAACCGCCATCGCCGTTGCCCTCCTGATCAATGTCTTCATCGGATTCTTCACGGAGCTGAAGGCCACCCGGTCCATGGAAGGCTTGCGCAAGTTGAGCCAATCCGCGTCCCGGGTGATCCGGGACGAGCGGGAGCAGGAGGTTTCCTCCAGCGAGCTGCTGCCCGGCGATCTGGTGGTCCTGGAGCCCGGCGATGTGATCACCGCCGACATCCGCCTGATCGAGACGCGCCAGCTCCAGATCAACGAGTCCGCTCTCACGGGCGAATCCGATCCGGCGGAGAAGTCGGATGAACTCCTCGAGGAGGACACCGGCCTGGCCGACCGCACCAACATGGCCTTCAAGGGGACCTTTGTGGTGCGAGGGTCGGCCAAGGGGCTGGTCGTAGCGACCGGCATGGAGAGCGAGCTGGGACGCATCGCCGCGCTGGCCCAGAAGGCCGAACCGGCGATGACCCCGCTTGAAGGACGCCTCAACGCCCTCGGACAACGCCTGATCTGGGCCGTCCTCGCCATTGCGGCCGCCGTAACGGTGAGCGGTCTGCTGGCCAAGCAGGAACCGGCGCTGATCCTCAAGACCGCCGTGGCCCTCGCGATCGCCGCGATTCCCGAAGGCCTACCAATCGTTGCCACCGTGGCCCTCGCGCGCGGGATGTGGCACATGGCGCGGCGCAATGCCATCGTCAATCGCCTCTCTTCTGTGGAAACCCTTGGGTCCACGACGACCATCTGCACCGACAAGACCGGCACGCTCACCGA
>CAYQJL010000079.1:0-14178 GCA_964417675.1 uncultured bacterium
GGGACAGCTGAGGCCGGCCACTCGCCATGGCGCATCCAGGCCGGCCAACGGCGTCTCACCAACGACCGTGGCGAACTCAGGCCGGGTCGCTTGCCACGCGGCCGATGGGCAGCAACCCGTCCTATCCGCCGCGGGTTGGCCGAACGGGCGGTGGGGAACTGACAAGAACTCGTCCCAGATGCAGGAAATGGGACCCTGTGCATAGTGACCGCTGCGGCAATGGCGCTGCACGTGGACCCCGGGGTCCAGACTAAGATACTGTTTTTCAATGTGTTATAGGCTTCAACCGTGACGAAATGGGGGCCATCACACACGCCCTGTCGACGGGAGCGGGGTGGAGCCGGCGACCGGCCCTGGAGAACGAAGGCTGGCGATCGGCCAGGGAACAGATTGGGCCGCCCGCCCGCCACGGTGCATGCAGGCCGGCAACGGCCCCTCACCAACGGCCCATCACCAACGGCCCTTCACCAACGGCCCTTCACCAACGGTTGCGGAGAACACACGCTCGGTTACTTGCCACGCGGCCCATGGGCAGCAACCCGTTTCATCCGATGCGGGTCGGCCGAAGGGCGGTGAAGAACTGCCTAGCCTGCCAGCTGATCCGTGTAGGCTACTGACACGTCCGGAGAACCGGTCTGGGCGAATTCGAAGTCGAGATGTTCCGCGCCAAACGCCTTTCCCAGAGAACGCAGCGTGGACTTGGCCGACGACTGCACCTCCGACTCGAAGCTGGTGATGAGCTCGCGGGCCTGCTTCTCGGCATGTTGCTTGGCTGCAATGACGAGCCGGTTGCGGTGCTCGTCGGAGAAGCCATCGAGCAGAAAGCCATTGAGCAGATCGGGCAGCAGCCAGGGCAGGAGCTTCGACCTTTGCTCATCGTAGAACTGGATATCGCGAATCTGTACCTCGTGGCGGCAGGGCGGCATGCAGATCCGATACGATCCGAGTCCCGTCTCGGTGATCTTGAACTCGCTGCTCCGTAGGTCGTAGCGGAAGTCGATGGCGAATTCGAAGATCATGGCCATCTTCTTCCCGGACAGAACCCATCTGAGGTACTTCGAGCCGAAGGTTCCCCACGAATGGTCGGTCTCCGTGACGATCTCCTTGGTGATGACCTTGAACGTCGAGAGGCGACCAATCGATCGCATCTGCTCGATGGAGGCATGAATGTTGATCTGGGGTGCGGCCTTCGAGCGCCGGAGCAGGTGGATGCCGAAGATGATGGCCGCCACCAGCAAGAGTATCAGCACCAGCCCAAGAAACACCGATGTCAAGGTTCCTCCCACAGGCCTGACCCTCCCTGTTCCGGGACACAGAGATCTGCCCATGACAGATCCAGAATATGGGGATCGCCACCAAGCGCACAGTGACAGTGTAGTCACACGGAACGATCCATCCAATCGAAAAGCGGCCTTGGGGTTGCCGCCCCATGGCTGCTGGCGGCCAGCACGTTCGCGAACGTCCGGGCTACCCCCGGGACCTGTGTCCCACGCCCCACGCGGGGACCGCCGGACCACCTCCCAGGGCACGCGGGGACCGCCGGGCCGCCTCCCCGGGCACGCGGGGACCGCCGGGCCGCCTCCCCGGGCACGCGGGGACCGCCGGACCACCTCCCAGGACACGCCGGGGTCCGCCTGATGGGCGCTTGCAGCCAGTCGGACCAGGGGGTGAGCCGGTCGACAATACAGGAACCAGGGGCAATCTCCGAAAGGAATAGCAGATGGCAGAGTCGCCCTCTCGGTTCGCGAACATGTGCTCTGAAGGTCCTGTCGAGGGGGTGTGAACGGATGATGACTCCACGTTGGTCGAGAACAGGTCGCGCGAGGCATGTGTCAGCCGATTGCCTGCGCGGCAGCCCCGGCGACGCGATGTCTCCATCGTTGCAGAGGGAGTGTTCGAAATGGGACGACAGCATGCCTCGACCGATCAGATGAACCCAGATGGCGTTGCGGCCTTGTTGGCCGACCCGGCCGTCGCCGGTGCTTCCCCCGATGATGTGGCCCGCGAGGCTGTTCTGCGTGTGCGGGAGGGCAATGTCTATCATCGCATCGTGCGTGTCTTGGAGAATGCCGGCGTTCCCCTGCGAGACCTCTTCGAGGCCGCGGTTGCGGTTCTGCCGGAAGCCTGGGATGGGCCGGCCCCGCTCGCCTTCTGCATACGAACGCCCGGATTGTGCGTGCCGGCCGGGGCCTTTCCGGCCGAGGGCCCGATCGACCAGTGGCCGCTCCATGAAGACGAACCTGACCAGGGAAGTCTGGAGTGCTTTCTCCAGGCTGGAGAAGATCCGTGCGTCTGGCTGCCCGAAGATAGACGCCACTTCCTGCGGCAGATCGCCTTGGCGCTCGGTTCCGGTCTGGCGCGGGCGAATCGTTGGGCTGACCTGAATGAAAGAGCGCGGCACGCCGAACGGGCTGTGGATGCCTTGGATGCGATCGTCGTGGTTCTCGACGAGACCGGCCGCATCGAACGCGTGAGCCCGGGCTGTGAGACGGCGGTGGGGCACACGCAGGAAGAATCCCGGGGGCAGTACTTCTGGGATCTCATGGTGCCGGCCGAGGAGCGGGAGCGCGTTCGGGAGTCGATTCTTGGGGCGCCCGCCGCTCAGGCCGCCCAGAGTCAGGATAGCTGCTGGTTGTGCCGCGAAGGAGGTCGTTGCCGAATCTCCTGGTTGGTTGTCCGCGATACGCCGCCCAGCGAGGGAACCGCTTCGATCCTGGTCGTGGGTACCGATCGCAGTGAGTTTCACGACCAGTGCTCGCTTCGGGAGCAGCACGAGCAGCTCCTGCAGCTGGCCATCGAGGTCTCAGGCGGCGGAATCTGGAGCATGACATTCACCACGGCCGGTCCGATCACGGATCTTCCGGATCATATGGTGCTCTCGCCCCAACTGCGGGACCTGCTGGGGTATGACGAAACCGAATTGCCCAATTCGCTGGCCGCCTGGCGGGGCCTGATGCACCCCGATGACCGGCCTCGTGTTGAGGCGTTGACCCGCGAACATCTCCGCGGAGCCATCCCCCGATTCGAAGCCGAGTACCGCCTGCGTCACAAGGATGGCAGCCTGCGCTGGCTGCTCTCACGTGGTGAGTTGCAGTGGGATGCCTGCAGCCGCCTGGCCCGCTACGCCGGCATGGTCTGGGACATCACCGAACGTAAAATGGCGGGCGAGATTCTCGCGGAGAGCGAACGTCGCTATCGGGCGGTATCGGAGTGCACCTACGACTGGGAGAGCTGGGTGGACCAGCACGGGCGACTGGTCTGGGTCAATGCCGCCGTGGAACGCATCACCGGATACACCGTCGAAGAGTGCTTGCGCAGCCCTTCCTTCCCGGCCGCATTGGTCGATGAGGCCGATCGGGGAATCGTGCAGAGCATATTCTACAACGTGCATGAACAGGGCGGACACAGCGACGCGGAGTTCCGCTTCCGCCGCAAGAACGGCCTCAGTCGCTGGGGTTCAGCCTCCTGGCAAGCCATCCATGATGGTGACGGTGTTTTCATGGGACGCCGCATCAGCATCCGTGAGATCACCTCGCGGAAGCGGATCGAGAAGCGACGACGCGAGGTGGAACGTAGGTACCGCGCGCTTCTGGACAGCGCACACCTGGCGGCCGTCGAACTGAACCGGGAAGGGCGCATCGTCTTCGCGAATCCATTTCTCCTGAAGCTGACCGGCTATGAGCAGCGCGATGTCGTAGGCCAGGACTGGTTCACGATGTTTCTGGCCCCGGAGGAGCGCCCCGAGGTGGGCATCGTCTTTCAGGATGTCTTGCGGCGCGGTCTGCATCCGTACTACGAGAGCGACATCATCACGCGCACGGGGGGACGCTGCTCGATTGCCTGGAACAATATCGTCCTGACGTCCCAGGAAGGCGAGCCGTACGGCTCGCTCAGCGTGGGCATGGATGTCAGCTTGCAGAAGAGGGCAGTGAACGAACTCGCTGGGCGCAACGAGGAGCTGGAATTGCTCAACGGCCTGACCATCGGGCGGGAGCTGCGCATGATCGAGCTGAAACGGGAAGTCAACTCGCTGTTGCAACAGCAAGGCCTCCCTCCCCGTTACGAAATCTCGGAAGGAAAGTAGGGCGCGATGACGGCCAGCGACTATCAGCGCACCATGGCGCAGGCCCTGCGTGTGGTGGAACAGCAGTCAACCATGCTCCTGCTGGATGATGACCTGCGGGTGCAGTGGGCCGAGCCGCGATTCCAGCAGCAATGGCCGGCCTGTGTGGGCAAGTCGCTGGATGAGCTCACGGTGACCCGCGTGCCGGATCTGATGCTCACCCGAGAGACACTGCTTGACGCCGAAGGCGGCGTCCTGGCGCTCACATTCCGGACGGCGGAGCGCGGGATCCCAATGCTGGCCCACATTCATCAGATTCCCAACGGCCTCCTGCTCCTGCTTCTTCCGTTGGGGGCGCACCTGCCCGAAGGGATGGAGGCCGCGGTGCTGACATCACAGCATCCGCCGGCCGGTGACGGTGGCGCGCAGAGCAGGGCGCTCGGCAATGTCCTGCAGGACTACGAGGAGCTACAGGCTTCACACGCGAAGCTGCGAGACGATCTACGCCAGTGCCAGGCCAGCCTGCTCGCTTCCCGCGAGGAGGTCCGCACTGTGGCAGCCTGTGTCAGCGCCCTGACCGAAGGCCCGCCAACGGCGCAGCCTGGGGCCGGGACGCTCGGGCGTCCGGGCGGCGGCCGGGGGCGCCGATCAGCGGATAGCGCGTTCTATGCCAACGGCATCGAACGGCTGCTGGAGGGAATCGGCCAGCTCCTCGGGGCGCGGGCCGTGGCACGCGTTTCGGCGGGGCCTGAGCGGGTGTGTGTCGGAGGCTGCTGGAACCGGAGTGGCGTCAACCTGGCCGGCGATCTCCTGGCCAGTCACACACTCGCCGCGATCATCGCCGCTTGGCCGGAGAGGGCCGCACCCGAGCTCCTGGAGATCGCGCCCGAAGATGACGCTCTGCGATCCGGCTTGGGATGCACGCAGGCCGTGCTGCTTCCCGGCCGGCACGTTGAGCAACCCGGCAGTGCCGTGTGTGCTCTGTTTGACAAGCTGCCGGCGGACGTGAATCTGGATTCCCCCGCACTCGAGGCGCTCCAGGCTCTCTTGCTCTACGCCGAAGCGCGAACGGCCGTCCCGGAGCTGTCGGTGCGGCACGGCGTGGAACAGTCCGCCAACTCTCCGGACGGCGGGATCGTGGGCGCGGCCGGCCAGCCGCTGGAGGCGAACGGCGTCTTCGAGGCCATTCCGGTGGGGATTGTGCTGCTGGATGTCATGCAACGGGAGGTCGTGCGTGCCAATCAGGCCGCCTTGCGGATGTTCCGATGCGAGCTCGCCGATCTGGTGGCCGGCAAGTGCCCGAAGATCTTCGAGAGCTGCCATTCGGGGCGCTGTTTCCTGGAACAGGTCTGCGCTGGCATGGTCGAAGGCCGCGATGAGCTGCTGACCTCGGACGGCCGGCGCATCCCGGTCCTCTACCGTGCCGTGCGCATGCTGGATGGGGTGGGGGAGCGGGTCCTGTTGAGTCTTGTGGATGCGGCGCCATCTCTCGATAGCGACCACGGCGATCCGCATGATGCCGGCAAGCTCGAGGCCATTGGCCGGTTGGCAGCCGGCATCGCCCACGAAATCAATACACCGACCCAGTTCGTCGGCGACAACACACGATTCTTCGAAGATTCCTACCAGGATCTGATGAGCGTGCTCAGCGCGTACGAGGAACTCCATGCCGCGGCCAAGAGCAGCGCCATCGACGAGGCCGTGCTCCAGCGAGTGGATCAGGCGGTCGCGGAGGCGGATCTACCCTACGTGCGGGCCGAGACCCCCAAGGCGATCGAACAGTCCCTGGAAGGCGTCCAGCGGGTGACGGAAATCGTCCGGGCCATGCGCGACTTCTCGCATCAAGGCTCCGAGGAGATTGCCAACACGGATCTCAATCATGCCATCGAGAGCACGGTCACGGTTGCCCGCAACGAGTGGAAGTATGTGGCGGATGTCGAACTCGACTTGAGTCCACACCTGCCGGCAGTGCCATGTCACGCCGGCATCATCCAACAGGTGATCCTCAATCTGATCATCAATGCGGCCCACGCCGTCTCGGAGGCGACCGCGGGCGGGAACAGCGGCAAGGGCGTGATCCGCATTCGGACGCGTCTGCGGGAAGAGTGGGTGGAGATCGCCATCGAGGATACCGGCTGCGGAATTCCCGCCGATGTCCGTGATCGTGTCTTCGAGCCCTTCTTCACCACGAAAGCCCGTGGCAGAGGTACGGGACAGGGGCTGGCCCTTGCGCACGCGGCGATCGTGAAACGACACGAGGGCAAGATCTGGTTCGAGACGGCCGTGGGCCAGGGAACCACCTTCTACCTTCATCTGCCGGTGGCCGGGCCCTCTCGCCGACCGGCCGAGATCCCGCGCTGCCAGACCGGTGGGGCACAGATCAAGGCTTCCAGACCCGCGTGAAGTAGACCTTGCCTTCCGGCGCGGCATGCAGAATCCCGGCGCTGCTGTCCGGCAGGGCCACAATGTAGGGCAACCCGACCGTCGGCCCGCGATGGGCCCAGATGCCGGGACTCCAGTCAGTGGGCAGGGTAGGCGCATGGCTCGTGCGCGCGACCAGCAGCGAATCTCCCGCAATGTAGACATTCCAGTAGAGGCCGTACCCCGCGTCGATGTCGGGATCGCGACGGCAGTCGGCCTCGGTCGCCAGGGCAATCGCGCTGCTCCAGTTGCGGCCGACGTTGTCGGAGAAAGCACACACGACCTGATGGCGCGCGCTTTCGCCGCAGGCGAGGACATTGCGATCGAGCCGCGCCAATCGATTCCGCGAATCCGGTGAAACTTGAAGCCTCAGGCGGAACTCCTCGGTCCGGTCGGCCCCCGAGAGTCCCCGCCAATGAAGCAGATTGTCCCTCCAGTAGCACATGTCCGCGCTGCGAGAACCGTCCGGCAGGGTGGCCAGCGTGACGCCGGAGAGCACACCCGCGGTGATCAGTTCCGGCCCAAGCCAGGTGCTTCCCGCATCCGGCGAGCGTCTCTGCCAGAGCGTTCGCACGGAATCGCCCTCGGCTCCGCTGATGATGGCCAGATGGATCTGGGGCGCGAGCGTCTTCTCGGGCGCCACGCAGACAACGGCCATGGATTGGATGGGGAGATCACTGACGAACTCCAAGGACTGCCACTCGCTGCCGTCGGGGGAGTACAGGGGCAGCGTGCCGACCCACACCTGCGGGCCATGCCGTACAGCCAGGGCCAGATGTGTTCCCGCCTGTGCGAGATCCACATCCTCGGCTTCTTCCAGCGGGATCGGCGGCTGAAACCACTGCTGCCACGATCGGCCGCCATCCTCCGAGCGATAGAAGCCCAGCTCCCGGCCGGGAGCGTGCGCGACCAGCGCAAGGAGCTCCTCGTCCGCCAGGCGGACCAGCTCCAGGGGCGGGAACAGCTCAGTTCCGGGAGAGAGGGTTGCCCGAAACGCGCTTTCTTCCCGGCCACAGCCGTCCACCAGCACCATGACCCACAGCAACAGAAACGGGATCAAACCCCACATCTTGTGTCGGAGATAGGTTGTGCTCATGCAAGCTCCCTCTGGCCTCGGTCTGCCATCCTCTTGTGCGGCCGGCCCCATGCAGGGCGGGGCGACCCGTCTCGCCGGCCCGAGCAAGGCCCGAGCAAGGCCCGTGCAAGGCCCGAGCAGCCAGTCTAGGGGCAACCAAGGCCGGACTCAAGGGTCGTGTCCGGGGGCGCGTCGAACTCCCGCGGGCGGTGTTCCATACGGCGGCTGATACAGGACGCCCGGTCGCGAGAGCAACTCGCGCCGGGCGCCTGCGCTGAGCGGTTGACGACGGAACGCCCCCCCAGAGGAGGGGCCCCGTTGCCGGGTTAGCGGGTAAGGATCATCTTGCGCGTCTCAACCAGGTTGTCCACCTCGAAACGATAGAAGTAGACACCCGATTCGACGGCCTCCCCGCCATCATTGCGACCGTCCCAGGTGACCGTGTGGGCACCCGGGGCCGCCGCTGCATTCATCAGAGTCCGGACGAGACGGCCCGCGGCGTCATAGATGCGCAGGAGCACATCCGACCTCTCGGGCAGCCGGAATCCAATGGTTGTGCTCGGACCAAACGGGTTCGGGAAGTTCTGGCCCATGACCGGATGCAGCCTGACCGCCACGGTCTCACCCGCCTCGGAGAAGGCATCCCCATATCCGGTGAACTCGATGTCATCGATGTACCATCCCTCGCGAACATCGGCGCCGTCGGACCCGAAGCGGAAGCGGAACTGAACTTCACCCTCCAGGCCGATGAACTCGAAGAGCTCCTCCTTCCACGCGAGATTGCCGGACCAGAATTCGCTTTCGGCCGGGAAGGGCCCCGGCGTGCCGCCTGCGCGGACCAAGTAGTTGTAGCCGCCGATCGGGAAGACCTGTTCCCAGGGCCCGCCGTTCAGCGACATCTCGAGCCGGCCGCCATCATAGGCATAGCCGGTCCAGTAGCTGCTGAACTCGGCCTCCATCCAGTGACGGAACTTCAGATAGGAAACCGGCCGCATCGTGAGCGGCTCGGTCTGGAGGGCGCCATCGGCCAGGCTGGCGTAGCCCCCCGCGCCGGTGTCGCCGAACTTCCAGCTGTGGGATCCGCCCGGCGTGTAGTTGCGGGTGGTGGATTGGTGCCACTGGTTGACGAAGTCGGGCGTCACCACGTAACTGGTCCAGTTGCCGGCGCCCTCTTCCATTTCATCGAAGAAGCCGCCGACCGGAATCTGGAAGCCGACATCGGCCTGCTGGTTCCAGTCCGCGCGCAGACAGAGCATCGCGTGAAGCATGTCAGGATCCGGATAGGCCTCGCTCACGTAGACTTCCAGGGGCGACAGCATCTGGATCTGAGTGCCGGCCGGGATGCTGGGGATAACACCGGAGGCCACGATCAGATTGACCTCGGGATGGGAGATCACCAGATTCACATCCACACCGGTGGCGCTGCCCGATCCGCTGTTGCCTACGGTGACGAAGAGCTCGAACGTCTCGCCCGGCTCGATCCTGCCGTTGCCGTTGCCTCCGGCCACGTCCTGGATCGTGTAGTCGGCGAACTCGAGCACCGGGGCTGCTACCGGCAGGGCGAAGTTCTTCTCCCAGACCATGCGGTTGTCCGACTCGATCGTCATCGCGAAGCTGACGATATGCCCGTCCGGACAGCCGGGGGCGATCATGAACTCGTAGTTTCCGGCGAAGACCTCCATGCCAGCCGGAATGCTGCCATATGTCTGGAAACCGTCCACGATCGTGATGTACTCGTCCTCACACACCAGCGTGGCGCGGACATTGACGGCCGCCTCGGTCCCGACATTCGCCAGGCCGACCGCCAGCTCGATCGTCTCGCCGGCATCACAGCCGCCGTTGTCATTGCCCTGGCTGCCGCCGTTCATGTCGTCGTCGATGATCCGGCCGCCCAGGATGATGTAGGGACCGCTCGGCGGGAGGATCGGAATCCTCTCATCGTGCCGGAAATGGTTGGCCTTGGTGATCGTGATGCGCAGCTCGCCCGGCTCGGACTGGGGAATGATCTCGATTTCCTGCGGCAGCCCGGTGGCCTCGGCCACGCCGATGATCTCGCCGGCGACCGTCAGCGCGATGACGGCTCCCGCATCCGCCTGAATCGAGTAGGTATTGACATCCGTGAAGAGCACGCCGTCATGCGACACGGCCAGCAGCTGAGGGATCTCGGAGTACATCTGGAGGAAGGCGTCGCCATGGTGGTGGAAGAGGTGATGCGTCTCATCCTTGTTCGATGGATTGTACGGCCAGCTGCTGCCCTGCAGGAAATGCTTGCCATTGGCCATGGCAAAGGCCGTCCGCAGCGGATCCTGGCCGACCGGAATCACATTCTCTTCGGGCATGAAGTCTGCCCACAGGCCGTCGAACATGCCGAAGATGAAGGTGTCATTGACGAAGGAGTAGGAAATCTCCGAAGCCGCAATCACGCCGACCGCGCCGTGCGGGATGCGGTGGAACTTCTCGGTGAAGCTCTCGGAGCTGTAGTTGTATTTGCCGGTGAGGCAGTTGATGCTGAAGACGAACGGATAGAGATCGGTCACCAGCCCATTCAGATCGCTGTTGCTGTAGCTGGGCTCGCCCCAGCCAAGTTCGTATCCGTGATCCCGGTGGAGCAGCATGTAGGCGCCCTGGTTCAAGTCGTTGTTCAGTCGGGCGGCATTGCCGCCCCAATCGGTCAGGTGCGCGGGCGTGCTCGGGATGTAGCCGAGGCCGTTGGGTCCGAAGTAGTCGAGCAGCATGTAGGTGTTCTGATTCGAGGACCAGGTGCTGCCGGGCGTGCCCGAGTAGATCGCATACTCACGAACCGGATCCTTGCCGAGAACATTGACCTGGTGGCCCAGGCAGATCTCCGTGCACAGGATGAACCAGCGCTCGGTCTGCCAGCCTCCGGCTATGACCGGGTGGTTGTAGTAGTGCTCACTGGTGATCGGTTCGCGCTCATAGGTGAGCATCTTGCCGATCATGGTTTCGAGCTCGCCGGCGTTACGGGCGCAGATGCGTCCGTGGGCCATGTCGGGAAGGTCATTGCCGTAGCGGTCGGCGTAAATGTTGTCCGAGACGCAGTAGCCGTTCCAGGTAGGTGAGGTCAGACCGGTGTCGCGCAGGCCGGAATTCGGATAGTCACCCAGCATCAGGAAGGCGACCGGGCGAATGTCCCAGTTGTCATAGGCGTTGTTGATGAAGTTCTCGATCGCCGTGCTGGAGGTGCCGCCGATGTCGGTCGTGGTGAAGACGCCCGTCGTGATGCCTTGCAGGGTGCGCCAGTTGGCCAATGTGTCGGCCCAGGCCACGAAGTCGGGGTTGTCCGGCGTGATGATGATGTACTCGTACCCCTCGCGGTTCATCATCGGGCGATCGAAGTCGATCTGCGGAAGCGAGGCGTAATTGACGATGTTCTGCTGGAGAATCGGCTCCCAGTAGCGACTGCGCAGGGCGTCCTCGCCGAAGTGGTTGTTCCCGCCGTGGAACTGAACCCGCACATCGAACTCGGTGAAGATCTGCAGCTCTTTGGTGACCGGGTTGTACTGGAAAGGCGTGATGCCGACGGTGACCACATCCAGGCCGCGCATCAGGGTCGGTTCGGAGAGAAGGACGGCGCTTTCCGGATACAGCGCATCGCGCGAGTAGATGGCCTCGTCGCGGGCATAGACCAAGGGCGAGTCATCATTCTCTCGCGGAATGACGGGCGCCGGACCGAGATCGTACCCATGAACGGTCCGAACACGGCTGGCGACGATCTCGTAGCTCGCCGTGGCTCCCTGCGGCACGGCCACGAAGCAACTGATGCCGGGAAGATCGGGAGCGCCGGCGTTGTTGGGAAGGAACACGCCCGGCATGGAGATCTTCTGGGTCATCTGGCCGTTGATCTCGAGCGCATCCACCTTGTAGTAGCCCATCTCGAAATGCAGGTTCACCCCGGACGCGTCCTGCGACTGAAGCGTGATCCCGTTCTTTCCGGTGCTGCCGGCGACATCGATGATGTCGGCCTGTGATAGCCCAGCGCCCACCATGGTCGAAACCAGGGCCAGGATTGCGATGAGCGTACGTCGGTGTGTGGATTTCATAGAGCCGTCCTCCTGCGCGTGAGTGTACAGCGCCATGGAGCCGGCGAGCTCGAGGAGCTCTTGAGAGCAGGACAGGATCCGGCAATCCGAGGCGCGGCAGCGTATCCTCGGTGGGCCACTTGCCTCCCACCATACGACCGTACAGTTGTAAGAGTACCACACCCCAACCCCCTTCCGCCAACGGCCAGTGCACGCGAGGCAGGAGGCCCCGTCGCGCACTCCAAGGCGAGACTGTGTCTCATGTTACTCCGGGAGGCGGAAGCTTCGCGCACCGGCCCGCTGGTCATGCTCCGGCGACCGTTCAACATTCCCGGACGACAGCGGATTGACCTGGCGGCATTTTCCCGTACGCTGGCCGCATGGCTCGAAGCGGCACCGGACCTGCCCGGCGGACTGCCCCCGGCGGACGATCCCCGGCGGACTGCCCGCGAGCCGGCCGGTCCCGGGGGGGCTGGCGTGGACCTGGCTGGCGCCGCGCGAGCGGGCAGGGAGTCGTCCATGTTTCTGCTTTATCTCATCGCACTCTATGTGGTCGTGCCGACAATCATGATCCTGGCCGTTGTGATGGTTCCGATTCCGCTGCGCCTGGGGATCACCTTCGTTCTCTTTCCCGCGGCCCTGATCGCATTCGCACTCTGGCGCCACGTTCGCGAGGGGCGCCGGCTTCGGTGACGCCGTCGCCCGGGCGTGCGTCGTGCATTCCCCAGGGGCATCCGCGGTGAGGGGACGGAGAAGGAGAGTGTCATGACGCTGATCGCCGTCGTCTTCGTCTCGTATCTGCTGTTCGTGATGGTCGTGGGGGCGGTAGCGTCGAGATACGGGCGGACGATGGACGGCTTCTTCCTGGCCGACCGCGGTCTTGGATCGTGGGTGACCGCCATCAGCAGCGTGGCCAGCAGTGAGAGCGGCTGGCTGGTCATCGGCCTGGTGGGTATGGCCTATCAGTGGGGCGTACAGGCAGTCTGGACCGTGCCCGGCGTCCTGCTGGGGTACGCCTGCAACTGGTTTCTGGTCGCGCCCCGGCTGCGTGCTCAATCCGTCGCGCTGGGGGCCATCACGATCCCGGGATATCTGGCCGCGCGATACGGGGATCGCTGGAACATCCTGCGTGGCCTGGGTATCTTGACGATCCTCTTCTGCATGATGTTCTACGTTTCCGCGCAGTTCACCGCCACGGGCAAGGCGTTCCAGATGGCCTTCGGCGAGCCGTACGGCATCACGTACGCCCAGGGCGTTCTGATTGGCGGGTTGATCACGATCCTCTACACGCTGGTCGGCGGATTCCGCGCCGTTTCCTGGACGGACTTGGCCCAGGGCCTGCTGATGGCGTTTGGTCTGATCCTACTGCCGATTGTCGTGGTTGCATCGGTCGGCGGTCCGCGCGCCTTGTGGAATGCGCTCGAGCAGTCGCCTGTGAGAGTCGAAGCCGTGATGCTGGTGACCGCCGGCCCGGCCGCGGAGCAGGTGGGAATCGCGGCGTCAAAAATCAAGCTGGCCGAGGGTGTGACAGCCGCGCGATGGCAAACGCTGGAGGGCGAGTACGAGTTCATCCTTGAACAGGATCCGCCGGGTGCCCGGTCCGAGGCGCCCCCATCGGTGCCGCCGGCCGACCCACCCGACGGGCCGGCGGAGGTGCTCATCAACGGCGAGCGTCTCGAGGGCCTGCATGTGCTGACGCCCGGTGACGTCATCACGACCCCCACCGCCACCTGGGAGTACGAGAAGCGAGTGGAGATGACAGGCGGCGCCGCCCTGGTCGAACCTCTCGGCGGCGCCACGGGGATGGCCATGCTGGGTTGGGTGATCGGGCTCTTGGGGATCGGATTCGGGTATCCCGGCCAGCCCCACGTTCTCACCCGGTACATGGCCGCCCGGTCGCAGCGGACCCTGCGCCGTGCCCGCCTGATTGCCATTGTGTGGGGTTGTGTGACCCTGTATGGCGCCGTCATTCTGGGTCTGGCGGCCCGCATTGCGGCGCCGCACCTGGTGGATCCGGAGCAGGCCTATCCGAGTCTAGCCACCACCCACCTGCCGTCCATTCTCGGGGGAGTGCTGCTGGCGGCGATCGTCAGCGCCATGATGTCCACGGCCGACAGTCAGCTCCTGGTCGTGTCCTCCGCAGTCGCGCGCGATTTCATAGACCGCTTCCTGAACATCGGTGCACGCCCGTCGACGGTAACCCTGGAGCGGTCCCTGGTGTGGATCTCGCGGGCCAGCGTGCTGCTGATTGGACTGTTGGCCCTGTTCCTCGCATTGGGGAAGGTGAGGGTTGTCTTCTGGTTCGTTCTCTTTGCCTGGTCCGGGCTCGGGGCTGCGTTCGGCCCTCCGATTCTCCTGGGCCTCTTCTGGCGCCGGGTCAACCTCTGGGGCGCAGTGGCCGGTATGGCGACCGGCCTGTCGGTCACGATTCTCTGGAAGATCAGCTGGGGCGCCGCAGTGGAACGCGCGACCGGGCTCGACCTGTACGAGCTCGTGCCGGCCTTCGCGATGTCGCTGCTCATGACCTGGCTAGTCAGCATCCTGACGCCCGCGATGCGGACCGTGCCCGTAGATATCGA
>CAYQJL010000080.1:0-3738 GCA_964417675.1 uncultured bacterium
CGCGACCTGGTTGGCAGGATCAGCAGTGTCGACCGTGGCCTCGAGCGATTCATCCAGAGACAGCGATGCCACCCATCGCAGCTGAGTCCACACCCGGCCTGGATACAGATGGGACTCCCTGACTTGGCACAGGTCGGCTGCTTGGAGCACATCTGTGACGGTCTCTGCTCTGGATTCGCGTGATCCGTGCCTGAGTTCTTTGGCCATCTTGTCCCGGAGTAGGGCCGGTTCAAGGTCGTTCGACGAACGGGTGCTATCCCAGACGACGCGGATGGCGCGTTCGATGAGCTGGCTTCGGGTGAAGACGAGTACGTCATCGGTCCTTGCATCGGAGGTGGGAATGACGAAATGGGGACACCTCGACAGCGCGTGGATGATCCGCCGCGAAGGAAACCCAGGACGAAGCATGTCGGCCAGCGAACGGGCCGTTGTGGGGCGCCGAATGATAGGCGTGATCTGGCAGAAGAAAGCTTGGATGTGACTGTCGGCAAGCGTGGTGATGTCAGACCCGTCGATGAGGGCCATCAGGTCATCGAGGCGGAACTCGCATGATTGGCGTGGTGCGACGTGGGAAACACTCAACTGCACCTGGGAGGCCTTTCACCTGTGTATGCGCGTGGGTCGTTTCGAGTTCACGAGCGCGCTACGACGCTTGCGAACCGGGAGCGCTCCATGCGTATGATCCCGAGCAAGTCTACTGGTACAACCGGCTAGTGGTATCATTGAGTCTATGTGACACGGATTGGCTTGTCCAGAGATGTCTGAAGCGCACATCTGAAGCACACGTCCTTGGGCGAAGGATGCATCGTGTTCATTGTGCCTTCCAAGTCTCCAGGTCGTGCTGGTGGCCGGGCGCCTCCGAGCCGATTCAGGAGTCTAGATGCCATACTCCGGCAACACTTCCTTGAACGAGTCGAGTTCGTCTTCCGTCAGGGGGCGGGCTGCGTTCGCATCGTTCGCATCGGCAGTGCCTTCGACGGCGTTATCGTAGGCTCGGAACCACCTGCGCGGGCCGAGGTGGCCACCTCATGGGAGTCTTTGCAAAGAGAACTGAATGTGCCTCACCACTTCAGGCAGAGCGACCTGCCAACAGCGGCGTCAATGTCTGTCCGCAGGAACTCCATTTGATCCTTCGGGAGGGACGCATCATTCAGTTCGGGGTCTGAGCGTGGATCAGCGTCGGCCAGCAGGGCCTCCAGTGCGTCGAGGTCGCGCTGGGCCTGCTCGGCGCGTTTCTCGGCCTGCCGCTGGCGCTCGGCCTCATCCCGGCGCTGCTGCTCGATCTCCTTCTCACGGGCCTGGTCCTGCTGCCTGGCCGCCTCGCGCTTATCGGCCCCGAAGGTATAGTAGATCTTGGTCTCGATCTCCGCGGGCAGGTCGAACCCGTCCTGATAGAGCCGCAGCTTCCCCGCCCAGATGTTGATCTGCACGATCCGCTCTTGCGAGCCCAGTTGATCGATGTACGCCACGCCTTGGCGGATCTCGTGCACAGCTTGCTCACCTCGTCGGTCGCCTGGGACTCGGCCTCCCGGCGGGTGAGCTCGGCCTGCAGCTCGGGGTGACGCTGCCGGGCCCGCTCGGACACCTCGCTGTCCTGTACAGATTGGGACTTAACCACATCGAGCCAGAACCGCTGGGCCGCACGCAGGCCGTTGAGGCACCCGAGAAACTCGAGCTCGGTCTCGAATCGGTGCGAATCAAGGGACGGCGGATTCTGAGGGCATTAGGGGAGGTTCGCGGACCACGGGGCTCGCCCCTTCCACGGTTTCCCGGGCAACCTCGAGACCAGTTCGCTGTGAACGAGTTCCGCCGCGACCGCCGGGTCGTAGGCGACGCTGGCCGAGACGAGGGGTCCAGTGTCCTCCCGGAACTCGGTGGTGGTGAGCTTGGCCGCCAAGTTTGCCTCGAACTCGGCGCGCGAGACCGCCAGGCCTTCTTGCTCCATGTACCGCCGGAAGCACTCGACGACACGGTTGCTCGCGGCGGTTCCGGCCCGCAGGGCGACCCAGAGGTCAAAGAGATCGCGTCCCTTCTTGCGCTGGTAGAGCGCGCGCATCCGCCGAGGAACAGCTTGTGTAGTGCCGTTCCTCCGCGAAAGACGGCCTGGGTGGCCACGGCCTCGGCCGTGAACATGGCCACCAGCGCTCGGGAGAGCACCAGATCCTGTTCGACTTGCTCGTTGGTGGGCCAGGGCGCGTGGGAACGCCAAGCGGTGATGTGGGCGCGGGGGATCAAAGGTCGATCTCCAACTCGGCATTGAGCTGCACGCGCCACCGTTGATCGAGATCGCCTTGCCCCAGCTCTCCGGGGCGCAGGAGGACAACCTGGGGATTGCGGGTCGTGAGCCATTCCGCCAGCGGAGCGGCGAGATCGCTTGCGCCGACTGCTTCAAGCAGGTACCCGAGGCGCTGGACGTCCGCGAGCTTTACGAGATGCACGATGCCGACCAACGCCGGGGCGTTGATGCGCTCCGCCAACTCGGCAAGAACTGTCGCGATGTTGCTCAGGTGCCCGGCCGCAACCTGGTAGCGGACCAGGTCGAATGCGGTCGTCTCGGGAGTGGCGACGCGCATGGTGCCCGTCTCGGTTTGGACTTCGGCTATCGGCATCCGCTGGACCTTGCCGCTCATGGAGAAGCGGATGGTGACGTTGCCGGCGCGCATTTCGCGTGTAGGCTTGCTGGTCACGACCTGGAAGGTCATGGGCTGGTGATGGGACGCGCCGTGGATCGCCGCGGCGCTGAGCAGTCCCACGTAGTAGGGCTGATCGATGTAGTGCATCAGATCGTCGATGAACCAGCTCGCCGGTGGCGAACCCGTCGCACGGTATTCGGGAGGAACGATGACGTAGAAACCGCGCCTGGGCGAGACGATCTTCCCTTGCTTCTTCAGCCTTCGCAGCGCGGTCTGGACAGCGACGACAGAGCGCTCGGTGCCGGATTCGGCCTGTGCGCGGGTGAAGGTGTAGTGGCCAAGCCCTTGCAGCTGCTCCACCCAGTCCGACATGGTGGGTTTCTTGGGCATACCGGCTTTCCTTTTCACTCGGTCCTTGAGAATACTCACAAAAATTAGCGTTATTAGCTAAGTTTTGCAAGCGAAATGCGATTGTCTTTCGCTTCGAGACCCGGGTAAGCCTGCAAGATCTCCTCGAATCCCATTCCATCGGCAATCAGGATCACAACGGTGGCGACAGGAGTCCGCAGCCCGGGGATGCAAGGCAAGCCTCCCATCTGCAGTGTCCTGCCATGTGCGGCTCCATCGCGGCAGGAGAGGAGACCCACCGTATTCTCCCGGGGCCAGTTCCGAAAGCGCCTGGCGCCCGGAGAGCGATTTGCATGTTCCGTGCCAGGCAGGCCGAAGCTCTCTGTTGTGGAGACGCAGGATGACTCTTGAAGAACTCCAGGCGCGGAGAAGGTGGTGGAGGAGCCGGCCAACCGCCTGGAGATTGCCGGGAAGACCGCCTACACTATGGCCCGATCTGGCGAGCAGCCCGGCTTGAAGGTCCGTGGCCCGTGGAGGCTTCGGCGCGTTCTCCTCCAGGAACCTCAAATATGTGACGAGGCGGTCATCTTCGGTTGCATAGGCGCAGTAGAAGCCCCGGTGGCAGCCGCGTGCGGCGAAAAGGGGGTGACGCCGTGCGCGGCCGGGTCGAACAGGCCGGTACCTTCGGCCTGCGTGATCAGGTAGCTGGACTCCTCGTGAACGAGCTGGTCCTCGATTTGTGCGGTCATGCTCGCCT
>CAYQJL010000081.1:0-2801 GCA_964417675.1 uncultured bacterium
GTCGCCGACATCCTCCCCGGACGCGCGCTGAGTAGTCGCCAACGCGATCTGCTCTGACAGGTATCGCGCTCCGGCTCGAACACTTCGCCCTGCGGGCCACTCACCCGCATCGCGGCAGCCCTGCAGGAACGTCTCGTACGCGCCCCGGGCCCCGGCATCCAGTTCGTCGACACGGGCCCGTGTCTCGGGGCCCAGACGGTGTTTTCCGCTGCGCATCTTAATGAACAGGCACCCCGTCTCCATGCGCGGATCGTCGCATGCGAAATCGATCAACGCGTCCAGCGTCGCCCGCAACCCACCGCCGCCGCGCAAGATCGCGAACACGTCCGATAGGACCTGCTCCGCGTAGCGGTCGAGTATCGCCCGGGCGAGCCCATCTTCGCTGCCGAACTCCCGGTACAGCGATGGCTTGGACACGCCGGCCAGCCGGCAGATCGAGTTGAGCGACACATCCGAGGGGTCTTCTTGCCAATAGGCGGTCGTTGCGACATCCAGGACATGCGCTGGGTTCGTCGTCCTCGGGCGCCCTCGGGTGGCCCTTTCTGGCTTTTCATTCATTTTTAAACCACATGGTATGTATTTATTGACGAACATCGTGAGTCGACCGTATATTGCAAAAGTACCACATGGTACGTAATCCAATCAAGAAGGAGTTTAGAACATGACACGAAACAAGCGAGTCGTAATCACCGGGGCAAGCAGTGGCTTTGGCGAGGGTGCTGTCAAGGCCTTCGTCGACAAGGGGTACCGGGTCTGGGGCACAATGCGGGACGTCGCTGGGCGCAACGCCGGCAAGAAGGCAGCGCTCGAAGCCCACTCGAAGAACGTGTCGGTGATCGACATGGACGTGGCGAGCGATGCGTCCGTCGCCGACGGGTTTGCGCGGATCCTCGCGCAAGGCCCTGTGGACGTGCTGATCAACAACGCCGGGATCATGTACCTCGGCATCACCGAGGCCTTCAGCATCGCGCAAGCCAAGGAGCAGATGGAGACCAACTACTACGGCGCCATCCGCACCATGCAGGCGGTCCTCCCCGGCATGCGCGCTGCGAAGACAGGCCTCATCATCAACACCTCATCCTTGGTCGGCCAGATCTCCCCGCCCTTCTTCTCGACCTACAGCGCGACGAAGCACGCTCTAGAAGGCTATACGCAGGGCTTGCGCTACGAGCTCTCGCCCTTCGGGATCGATGTCGCCATCGTCGAGCCGGGTCCGTTCGGTACCGGGCTTCTGGCCTCGGGGCAGGCACCCGCACACGATGACGTGACGGCCAGCTACGGAGAGCTGGCGGGTGTCCCTGCGGCGATGGGCGCGCACTTCGCTGCGTTCCTGCAAAGTGAAGAGGCGCCCAAGCCGCAGCTCGTGGTGGATGCCTACGTCGCCCTCGTGGACATGCCCGCTGGCAAGCGGCCCACGCGCACCGTGGTGGGCATCACCTGGGGCGTGGATGAGATGAACGCGGCCAAGCAGCCCATTCAGGATCGCATCCTCAAGGAGATGCAGCTCGAAGGCACCTTGGGCGGGGTGTCGGCATGAGCCCCGAGCTGATCAGCCCACTTCCGACCCATCCATCAAAGCGGTGTCTGAAGATGAACACCAAACACACGAGCTTGAGCAGCGCCCTGCCCACCAAGGGGCTGCTCGCGAAGGCGCTGGCAGGTCTGCTGGCCGCTTGCGCCTCAACCCAGTCGACCGGGAAAGCCGGTCAGCCTCAAACCTAAAGGAGCACGACGATGAGCAAGAAAGAAACCATAGGCGCTTTCCTGGGCGCGGTGGCGAAGAACGATTCCGCGACCATGCGTCAGTTGGCCAACGCCGACTATATCCAGCACAACCCCCACGTCCCGACGGGGCTCGAGCCGTTCATCGGGATGTTGCCCGTACTGCAGGGGGCCGGGACGACGGCCGAGAACGTCCGGATGTTCCAAGACGGCAACTACGTCTTCATGCACAACCTCTGGCACAACGCGAAGCCGTTCGGTGCGGACGAGATGGTGGCCTTCGACATCATCCGCGTGGATGACAACGGCAAGGTCGCCGAGCACTGGGACGCCATGACCGTGCGGGTCAAGCAGACCGCGAGCGGAAGGACGCAGACGGATGGCCCCGTGAAGTCGAAGGACCTGGACAAGACCGAAGCCAACAAGGCGCTCGCGAGGGCCATGGTGGAGGACATCCTGATGGGGAAGAACCCCGGAAAGATCGGCGAGTACATCAGCGCGGAGAAGTACCATCAGCACAACCCACAGATCACAGACGGGCTCGCCGGTCTCGGCGAGGCGGTGGCGTACCTCACCTCGCAGAACAACATGTTCAAGTACACCAAGATCCACAAGGTGCTCGGCGAGGGTGACTTCGTCCTCGTGGTGAGCGAGGGACAGTGGAACGGCACCACCAACGCCTTCTACGACCTGCTCCGTTTCGAGAACGGCAAGGCCGTGGAGCACTGGGATGTCATCCAGCCGGTGCCGGTCAAGGACCTCGCAAACAGCAATACGATGTTCGGCTTTTGACGAAGATGAACGTCAGCAGAGCTTCCGCTGATGGCCCACGGTGATGCGGCGAATGGGGTGGGAGCCCACGAAGCGGTCGGCCGCCAGCACTTCCCACGTCAGGACGTCGGCGCAGCGAGGGAAGCGCTGCCTCGTCACGGTGTCTGATCCACATTCGCGTCTGCGTACCACAAACCGAAGTGGTACTCGTAAGTTGATGGAACCGCCCACGACTTCGAATTACAGGAGTCGCCCATGGGTCGCAGCTCATCGCTCTACAGTCGGCGACTGGGCGAAGGGCCCTGACG
>CAYQJL010000082.1:0-14821 GCA_964417675.1 uncultured bacterium
GGCCATGGAAATGTAAAGGGCTGCGCCAACACTGAAGCCGGCCGCCCCGACGGTCTCCCACCCGCCTGCGCCATCATAGCGCATCACGGTCAGACGACTTTCCTGTGTGTCGTCCTGGAAGGCAACGTAGGGAACCTCGCCCTCCACCGCCAGGTCTAGAAAGTAGACCGCACCCTCCGTGAAGCGCTGGCTCCCGATGGCCGACCAGCTTCCATCGATGTACCCCATCACCGATGCGCGACGGCCAGAGGCCACTTCGCTATAGCCCACATACAGCGTCGTCCCATCCAGCGCGTAGCTCGGCTCACTGATGTCCTGCACAAACCCGGCGGCGCCCAACGTCTCCCATCCAGCGGCCTGCACAGAAGCGCACGTTCCACCAAGGATTGCCAGCAGCAAACCCAAGCGCGCCCAGCGCCCGGCCGGCCGCCTGCGCCTGGCCTCAGGCGCTAACGCGCCCCCGGCCCACGGCCTCTGCTGGGCCGACGGCCTCTGTTCGGCCCACGACCTCTGCTCGGCCCACGACCTCTGCGCAGATCCGCGAATTCTGTCTTCTCCTTGCCTCTTCACAGAACAGCGCCTCGCGTTTCCCACTCCGTTGCGCTTGAAGGCGCGCGCTTCCGTAGCCGCCGCGCTCACGATCGTGCCCAGATCGTTCCCGCTCCCAAGCGCGGCATCGCATCTTACTCAATGACTACCCTCAAGGATCGGAGCGCGCTCGGAGCGAGTGGACATGGACAATATAGGAAGTGTACACAGTGGCGGCTCCTGGCCATGTGCCCGTGTCCCGATCGCAAACCGGACGGTCAACCGGCCGTCTCCTGGAGCCTTGCCGCCATGGCGCAATTCCGCCATTCCTATGTGCGCGGGTATGCTTCTGGCGGCGTATCTACCGCTGGCCGGTCAGCAAACGATCGTCTGCCACTGCCTGTCAGCATCGACCGGTCAATATTCGGAGAATCCGCCCGATAACAGTACCTGGGACCTCTCACCCATGCCGAGCATCGTAACGCGACCGACCGCATTCAGAACGTTGGCGTAGACGGACAGGACAGCATGAGTCTGATTTCCGGGTTGCTTCTGACATGCATCGCCCTCGCTGCGGCGAGCGCATGCTATGGCTGGTGGCGAAACCAACGCCTCCGTGGCCGCTTGCATGCCGCGGATGCAGCGCAGATTCAGCTCCAGGAGTACAACGCACAACTCGAGGATCAGATTGCCCGGGCCAATCAGATGGTGCTCAGGACCGAGTGGGCCCATGCGGAACAGATGCAGATCTTCAACTGCGCCGGTGATGGAATGCGCATCATCGACCATGACTTCAACGTACTTCGCATCAACCAGACCTTCGCGCGCCTCTCCGGCGTTTCCCCTCAGGACGCCGTGGGCGCCAAGTGTTATGACGTCTTCTCCTGCGAGCACTGCCACACTCATGAGTGTCCCCTCGTTCGTATCATGGACGGAGAAGATCGTGTGGAGCATGAGGTTCAAGGGATCGACTTGAACGGCACGCTGATTCCATGCCTGCTGACCGCCACTCGTCTGATGGACCCCAAGATGGAGCAAGCCGGGATTGTCGAATCGTTCATGGACCTTACGCATCGCATGCGCATCGAGGAGCTCTTGAAGGAGAAGCTCAAGGCCGAGACCGCTTGCGAGGCCAAGAGTCAATTCCTTGCCAACATGAGCCACGAGATGAGGACCCCGCTCAATGGCGTCATCGGCATGGCCGAGCTATTCGCCGACACCCAGCTCGATGAAAACCAGCGCAACCTCCTGCAGACCATCATGACCGAGGCGGAGTCCTTGCTGGCCCTGATCAACCAGGTCCTCGACTACTCCAAGATCGAAGCCGGAAAGCTCGAGCTCGAACGGATCCCCTTCGATCTGCGGGTCACTCTCGAGGATCTGGCCGCAGGCGCCGGCACGCAGGCTGCCCAGCGTGGGATCGAGTTCGTCAGCTATTTGTCCCCGCGTGTTCCCGAGCGCATGATCGGAGACCCTGGCCGCGTTCGTCAGATCCTCGCCAATCTCGTTTCCAACGCACTGAAATTCACCCATGAGGGAGAGATCTCCATCAAGGGCGACATCATCGAGGAGGCCGCCGACAGTGTGCGCGTCTGCTTTGCCGTCGAGGACACCGGCATCGGGATTCCCGCCGATCAGCAAGATTCGATCTTCGACAGCTTCTTCCAGGTCGATGGCGGCATGACGCGCAGCTATGGCGGCACCGGCCTGGGCACTACCATTGCCAAACAGCTGGCCGAAGCGATGGATGGCGAGATCGGACTGCAAAGCCAGGTGGGCCGCGGCACCGTGTTCTGGGTAACCATGGTCTTCAAGCGCTGTCGCGAGAAGCTGGCACCGCCGGAACGGGTTGACTTGTCCGGGCAGCGAATCCTGATCGTGGATGATTGCGAAACGAACCGCTTCATTCAAGCCGAGTACCTCAAGCACTGCGGGGCCGCGATCACCGAGGCGGCCCATCCGCGCGAGGCCCTGGCGCTGGTGCGGGCGGCACTGGCCTCGGCATCCCCATACAGTCTCATTCTGACCGACTTCCAGATGCCCGGCATGACAGGATTCGATCTCGCCATTGCGATTCGCGACCTTGAGGGCAGCTCGCGGACTCCCATCATCGTGATCACGTCCGCCGGCCGCGCCGGGGACGCCAGGAGTTGTCAACAGATCGGCGTCGACGGCTACCTCACCAAACCGATTCGCCGGGCCGAGTTGCTGCGGGCCATCAGCTTCGTCCTCAATCCGGCCGCGGTCCCCTGCGCCCAGGCCGAGACCTCTCTGGTGACTCGCCACACGGTGGCGGAGAGCTTCCGCCGCGATGCACAGATTCTCTTCGTGGAGGACTACCGCACCAATCAACTGGTGGGAATGCGGCATTTGGCGGAAGTAGGCTATCAGGTCGATCTGGCTGAAAACGGGCGCCTGGCGGTCGAGGCCGCCCGGCGCAAAACCTACGATCTGATCCTCATGGACATTCAGATGCCGATCATGGACGGGTATGAGGCCACCCGCTGCATCCGCGAGGCGGAGAGTTCGATCGCCCACAAACCCCCCGCTGCCCGAGGCCTCCCCCATCGGGTGCCCATCATTGCCATGACGGCGCACGCCATCGACGGGTACCGCGAAGAGTGTCTCCAAGCCGGCATGGATGACTACATCACCAAGCCCCTCTGGCGCAAGGACCTGCTGCGTATGGTCGAGAAGTGGCTCACCGCCGGCGGTGACGTTCCCGCTGACACCCTGGCCGCAGATGTCGCCGACCCCGGGCCGGACACGGCCGTGGTCGCCGACGCCCTGCGGGCCAATGCAGCGGTCGACGAGAACTACTCGCGGGTCAATGACGAGAGCCCGCCATGGGACGAGGCCAGAGCCCTTGAGGAGTTTGGGGAGGATCGGGACTTCCTCGCCGAAGTCCTGTCTGGCTTCCTTGCGAAAGTGACCGATCAGATCCAGGTACTCAAGGAGGCCATTGACCAGGGCGACGCCGACCGGATCCGCCGTGAGGCTCACTCGATCAAGGGGGGCGCGGCCAACCTTACGGCCCATGCGCTGGCAAGCGTCGCCGAGCAGCTCGAGGACGCCGGAAGGGAGTCCCGCCTGGACATGGCCGCCCACCTGTGGCCGCAACTGCGCGATGAGCATCGCCGATTGGATGACTGTGTGTGCAGCAGGAGATTGGCTCATGAAGATTCTGATCGTTGATGACGAGTTGGTGAGTCGCAAGAAACTCGAGAAGATTCTGGACGGCGCCGGTGAGCTGCATACCGCGGAGAGCGGCATCGAGGCGCTGGGTCTGTTCAAAGGCGCCCTCGATGCCGAAGCGCCGTTTGCCTTGATTCTGCTCGACATCTCCATGCCTGAGATGGACGGAACCGAGGTGCTCCTGGAGATCAGGGAATATGAACAGCACCGGGGCACTCCCCGCGACCAGGCTGTCAATGTGCTGATGGTCACATCACAGTCAGACAAGAACAGCGTCGTGACCTGTGTTCAGGCGGGGTGTCAAGGGTATCTCGTCAAGCCCTTCGATCGTGCGATGGTCTACGCCAAGCTCTCCCAGATCGGTGTCCAGCTCGCCAACCAGCAGGCCGCGGAGGCCGGCCCGGCCGGTGGCTGGGAGGCTGCCGTGGCTGATCTCATCGAGGACTTCCGTGAGGGGAACGCGCCCCTTCCCGTGTTCCCTTCTGTTGTACGTGAGTTGGAGACCCTCCTGGCTGACCCCAACACGAACGCGGACGATTTCGCTGAGGTCATTGAACGGGATGCGGTCCTGTCAGGGCGCATCATCGCCGTCGCCAACTCCCCGCTCTGCAGGGGCACATCAAAGGTGCGGACCGTCGCCAAGGCCATTCCGCGCTTGGGGCTCAAGGGAACGCAGAGCGTGGTTTCCGCATTGGCCAGCCGCAACTTCTACGAATCCGTCTCGCCAGCGCTGCGCAAGCAGCTCGATGGGCTCTGGAAGCACTCTCTTGTTACCGCCTACGCGGGACGCTTCCTGGCCGAGACGTTGCGCCTTCGAGATGTCGATCGGATCTTTCTGATGGGCATGCTGCACGACATCGGCAAGGTCATCCTGCTCAATGGACTCGGGACACTCATGACGGATGAAACGCCGGGCACCGTTCGGACGGTCATGAACACCGTCCAGCGGCACCACAACAGCTTCGGAGCGGCGGTGCTGGGAATGTGGAACCTCCCGGCCGAATTTGCTGATGCAGCCCTGCACCATGAGGATCAGGAGTACCACCCGCTGACGCCGCAGAGTACTTTGATCACCAATCTGGCCAACGGCCTGGCCCGTGAGATGAGCTACAGCCTCCTGCCCCCGAAACATGGCGACCTGACCACACTCGCCTCCGCCCAACTCCTGAAGCTTGACGCCGCCGCGATATCGGAAGTGCAAGAACGGCTTGCGGAGCAACTCAGCAGCGGTGACGGCGCTATGATGGCTGCCTAGGACGGTCCCTGTAGGTTTGGGAGCCTGGTCCCCGCGTCACGGGCGGCTTGGGGGTGCGACGGCCGGCGGAACGTGATCAGTAGTCGGTCCCAACGGCCACACGACGCAGGGCCTCGAGAACGGGCCCGAAGACCGGGCGGAGGGTTGCCGCTTGTTGATACCAACCCCTCGCTTCCTCACGCCGGCCCCTGCGCTCGGCCAGATCCCCAAGGTTGTAGAGCGGCTCGAAGAGCGATGGATCCAGCGCGTGGGCCCTCGTGAACATCTCACGAGCCGTTTCCAGATCGCCCCGGTCACGCAGGACCACGCCAAGGTTGTTCAGAATCCATGGATCCTCTGGCGCCCGGGCGTACGCATGGAGGAACTGCTCGACCGCGCCATCAAGGTCGCCAGCCGCATAGCTCACCTCCCCCAGCCCGGCATAAGCATCGGCCAGTGTCGGATCCCGCAGAAGGGCACGGTCATAGGCTTCTCGGGCATCACGATCACGCCCGAGCATCCTGTGATAGTCCCCGCTGAGCAGCCACACCTGGGTGGGCTCCTGTCCCCACGCATGCGCCGCCGCCAGATCGCGGGCGATGAGATCCCACTGCCGGGCCGTCAGGGCCGATCCCCGGCTCATCATCAGGGCCGCTCGATGTCGGGCGAAATCTCCCGGGCGGATGCCCTTCTCCAGCGTTCGGTCACAGATCGCAATGCCACGATCGATCTCGCCGGTTCGGATCGCCGCTTGCAAGACCGCGCTGTGATGCCTTGCATCCAGGGGGCGATAGGAAATCAGATCCCACGCCTCCTCTGCCGCGGCCGTTCCGTAGCCCGCCGCCAGCGCCCGATTCCACGCAAGCCGTTCACCCCAATCGGCCTGACATCCGGCTCCCCGCCCGCCAGCGCAACGCCCCCCAGCGGCATGCCCGTCAGCGACACTCTCAGCGGCGGAACGCCCGGCGGCGGCCGCCACTGACCCTCGAATGCGCCCCAGCGCCGCGACTGCCGATGGCCAGTCAGGAGCGGGCGAGGCCGGCCAGGCGCCTTCCCGCAGAAGCCTCCAGCGTCGCAATACATCCTCGTTCTCGCGCAGGACCGCATGCGCAGCGGCCAACGACTCGGCACCCTCCGGCATGACGCTCTCCGGCTCCCTCGCGATCAGGAGCAGGCTGAAGGCGGCGAACAGCATGAAGATGACGAGCAGCGCGGTGTCCGGTCGTTTGAGGCGAACCATCAGGACCACGCTCAGGGTGGCGGCGACCGCGGCGGCGCATCCATGAACCACGCCAAGCTTTCCGAAGAACACCGCCGCGGCGTAGCCGATTGCCACCAATATGGCCGTCACGAGCCGGGCAACGCGCGCCGGCAGCAGGGTCGCAATCGTCACAACCCCGGTGGCCCGGTCACCCCGCACATCCTTCAGATCCTTGGCGGTGAATCCCAGGGTGATCCCCACCCCCAGCATGAGAACCACTCGCGATGGGATCACATGCAGGGTCATTTCCTGGGCGAACAGCGCAAAACCGGTCGCCAGGGACAACACACTCAGAAGTGCGAGCGTGCCGGAGGATATCAGGGGCCATCGCTTCAGCCGCAGCGGCGGAACGGAGTAGGCCCACGCCAGGATGAGACAAGCACCGACGAGCAGGAACACCTGGTAGCTCACCATCAAAGCAACCACCGCGGCCGCCGCGGCGGCGGCCCATGCGATCTTCTCCAGATCACACTCGACCTCGCCCGGGCCATCCTCCTGGGCGGCGCACCGGTTTGCCTCCGTCGCCTTGGTTCCCGCGGCATTCAGCCGGTCTCCCTCGCGGTCGTAGTGCGCATTCCAGGCCCACGCCGCGAGATAGGCCCCCACCATGGCCAGCCAGGCCGAGGCGGCCGCCAACCCATCGGTCGGGCCAAGCTGCGGCGTGCTCATGTGACGGCTATAGATCACCCAGCCGAGCAGGAATCCCCCCGGGACCATGCCGGTGTAGTGAATCAGGCGCGACCAACGCAGCCGCCGAATCGCCCACGACCAGTGCCGCGGTCTCCAGCGTTGAAGCAAGAGGAGCCAACCGACCAGCGCCCAGGGCACGAAGAGCAGCGCATGCCGGCGGCTCTCATTGGCGATCAGGCCCGGTCCGCGCACCAGCTCCAGGTACCTCTCCGCATACCCGCCGCTCTGCGCCCCGCAGGTCATCTTGGCCAGAAGCGAGGGCCAGGCGCCCAGGAAGGCCGACCAGAGAAAGAGCCCGACCGCGGCAAGCAGTCCCAGCGCCAGGCCCACCGCCGCGGATCGCCTGCGGGTCGCGGCTCGGGCAGCAGCCGGCCCCGCGGCGCACTCCCGGCCGGCTCTCCCGGCCACGAGGCCGTAGCCGAGCACCATCAGCATGGCGAGGACGATCTCGATCCGCTGTCCCGCCGAGACCGCCGCGAGAGTGGCCGTCGGGTGCCAGAACTCCCACAGCACTCCCCCGAATCCCATCATGTACCCCAGATCCACACCCCGGCCGGGGTAGAGCAGGCCATCGACGATCGGTGGCACCAGGATCACCCCGAATCCAATGGCCACGGCGCTGGCAACACGCTCGATCGGACGTCGCAGGAGCAGATGCAGCAACAGGACCAGGCCGAGGAAGAGCACGAAGTAGAACAGCGGAAAGTGAAGAAAGACCATGCCGAACGAGATCTCACCGCGCCAGTCGAAGCCAAGCACACGCGGCGGTGCGAGCAAGCTCTCTAGAAGATTGCGCGCGAAGATCCAGCTCCAAAGCAGAAACAGCCAGCGCCCCAGAGAGGGCGCGGCTGTCTCCAAGGATTCGAGCCAGTCCGGCCGGGACGCCCCGAGGCGGGACGATCCCCGGCCCCGCCGCATGGCAACCGTGTCCCCTTGCGAGCCTCCGGGCCGGGAAGCCCGGACAGATTCCCGGCCCGGCGGATCCTTCGCCACACTGGTCCTCTCTCTCAGCGAATCCTACCGCTGAAGCACGATCCGCGCGCTCTGCGACTCGCTCCCCGCCGTCACGCGCGCGAAGTAGACACCGTCGACAACCGGCCGGCGGCTGTCATCCAACCCATCCCAGGTGGCCAGGTACTCGCCGGTCCGCTGGCCCTTGGCCACCACCTGGCGGACAATGCGGCCGGTCACATCCAGCACATCGACCTGCACGTGGCCGACATGGCCCTCGGGCACCGCGTAGCTGAGATTGGTCGCATGTGTCATCGGATTCGGATAGGCCGCGATGCGCAGTGTCAGTGGCTTGGCTGCCGCGCCGGGCGCCTCATCCGCCGGCACGTCGGAGAAGTCGGGCGTAGGCCAGTTGGCGAACGAACCGTTGATGACCAGCGCGAACGGTTGCGGCGAGTGAGGCACATTGTAGCCGTTGACCTGCACCAACCAGGTACCGGTCGCCGGGTTGGCCACGCGGGCGCACTCCTCGACATTGCGTCGATCGAAAGAGCCGCCGGTCGCCGAGAAGCCGCCGCTGAACACGTTGCCGCGATAGGTCGCTCCGCCCGGGGCCGTCAGGGTCAGATCCAGATCGTTGATCAGCGCCAGACTCGTTCCCGACGTGCCCGGGTAGTCCGTCCACACGACGGTCACGACCAGCGGTTCGCTCGAGGAGTCCACGTCGAACTCGAATTCGTAGTTCTCCCCGGTTCCCAGGCCCGGCTCGACGTCCAGGGCGATCAACTCCCGCGTGTCGCCGTCGAAGTAGAGCGAATTGTCCATCAGGATGCGGCCCCACCCCTCGTTGTTGTTGGGAATGTCGGGCGTGGACATGTCCGCCGTACTGGAGATGAGCATCCCCTTGATCAACGCCGCGGACGGGACCAGAGGCTCATCGCTGCCCGGGCTGCCCAGCGGATAGTACCCGTCCACGAAGTACTGCCGCACATTCAGCGCCATGCCGGAGACGCAGGGCGTGGCCATCGAGGTGCCCTGGAACGGACTGGAGGCCGTATTGCAGGTCTGGGCCGGCGGATTGCCCGTGTGATTGTCGACCGAGGTGATGAAGGTCGGCGACTCGCCCCCGGGGGCGGTCACCGTCGGCTTGTAGCGATTGTCCGAGGTCGGCCCGCGGCTGGAGTAGCCGGCCATCGTATCCTGCTGAGGTGCCTGCCGGGTGGCCCCCACCGTCACACAGCTCTTGGCGGTTCCCGGCGAACCCACCGTCGAACCGTTCGGCCCGCTGTTGCCGGCCGCGAAGCAGACGAGGTAGTCTTTGTTGTTCCACATCATGTTGTCGATGTCGACGCAATACCCATCGTAGGCGTTGGCCGTACTGCCCCAGCTGTTCTGATGCACGCGCGCGCCCAGGTTGTAGCTGGCCACGAACGAGGACGACAGGCTGCTGGGCACGGCCACCGTTCCCAGATTGCAACCGGCCCAATCGTCCGTACCGACATCCTGAACCGTCATCTTGGCCTTGTAGGCCATGCCATTGTAGTTGTAGTTGCCGGCATTGATGTAGGACTGATCCCCGCACATCGTTCCCGCTACATGGGATCCGTGACCGGTGTCACACCCATCGTACGGGACGCCGCCACCGGCCACCGAATAGTCGATCACCTTCCGATGCGAGGATCCCGGGGCCGCGCCGCCATGCTCACGGAACCAACAGCTGTTGTAGTCCACACCGCTGTCCATGATGGTCGCGATCTGGCCTTCCCCGTTGATTCCCTGGTCCCACAGCGGCTGCCAGCCATTGACGTTCGATTGCGTCACCCAGCGTGTGGCGTTGTTCATGAGCAGAAACTCCGGCTGCTCCTCGATCCACCAGACATCCGCGATGCGCGCGATGTCGCCAAGCCGCTCGGAAGGCGCACTGACCAGGATGCGCCGGGAGAAACCGTCGTCGACCTGATCGAGCACCGTGCAGTCCATCGATTCCAGATTTCGTGCCACAGCCTCCAGATGGCGGAAGACCCGGACCATGAGGCGGTAGCCGGTCTCATCCTGCCTCTCGGGCGAGACGAAGCGCGCGTCGCCGATGGTCGGACTCAGCTTGTAGGCCGGGTGGAAGAGACCGATCCACGCCACGTCCGCACGGGCGCTCACCTGCTCATGGGTAGCCGAATCCATGCCGACGAGGTAGGCGAACTCGGGAACGTAGCCGTACAGGTCGACTCCCTCTGCACGGAATTGATCGAGCCAGCGTCCCGTGATCGGCGCATCCGTCTGAACGAGGTAGTAGCCATACTCGCCGTAGTCGCCCGCGGCCGCCGTGAGGGCCGCCGGCAATGCCGGTTCGCCCAGCGCAGTGTCGAACTGGTATGTCTCCAATTCGATCGAACGGGCTCCCACTGCTGGAACAAGAAGAGCGGTGGCCAGAAGGATGCCGAGGGTAAACGCCGCAGTGTTTCGGGCCAATGCATGCATAGGGATCCTCCTTGGAGATGCGTATGCTTAGAAATGCACAGAACATGCAAACAATCCGCCCACCAAGGGAGTCCCACGCGGGGGCCAGCCAGAGTGGGTGTAAATCCACCTACATTCTACACGGAGAGGGGGATTGGAAACAACTCAATCACACCTACACAGCGCCCAATCGGTGTATCTGGTTGCCGTCGAATGCGTTGCAAGATTCGGGTCACGATCCGCTTCCGAGCACCCTCGTCAGCCAACGCCCGATCGACCCGAGTCCGCCCATCGACCGCCAGCGCTTCCAACCGCTAGCGTTTCCAGTAGAGAAGGGTCTTGCTCGCCCGGCTGGCCGCCGGACGATCGATCTGCAGTCGGCAGAAGTACGCGCCGACGGCCACCTGTCGTCCGGACGCATCGGCCCCATCCCAGATCCAGCTGTTGCGGCCCGCCGCGGCCGGCATGGCAACACTGTGAATACACCGGCCCAGCACATCCACGATCTCGATGCGAACCTCGGTTGCCACGGATACCTCGAACCTTACCTCGGTCTGATCACAAAACGGATTGTTGCCCCCCGGAAGCAAGCGGAGCGGAGAGCCGGGCACCTCGCTCTCCTGCACGATATCAGCGGCCGGCATCCCCCCGGTGACGGTACGCAGGATCGTTCCCAGCTCACCGACCGCCGTGCCGATCATCGTATCGCTGAAGTCGACGTCGGCCAATGCTACGGCGGTGCCGCTCTCCTGCTGATCCCAGGCGGCACCACCATCTTCGGTGCGTAGGATGGTCCCGGCATCGCCCACGCCAAAGCCGATTTCGTCGGTCGGGAACCGCACGCCCCGGATCCATTGCGCGACTCCACTGTACTGGGTGCTCCAGCTGTCCCCGCCATCGGTCGTGCGCAGGAGGCTTCCGTTCATGCCCGCGGCCGTGCCGACCTGCGGCGACGACATGTCGATGCAGCTCATGGCATTGCCGTATACGATCTGCGTCGTCCAGGTGACGCCGCCGTTGGTCGTGCGGCACACGGCACCGCGACCATCCCAGATCACCGCCGCCGCGAAGCCGACCGTGGAACTTACGAAATGGACGTCGCGCAAGCTCCCCTCGTTGTTCTCGATGTAAAATGTGCTGAACGTCCAGGTCTGGCCGCCATTGGTCGAGCGTCCCACAAAGGGCGCGAAGATCGCGTTCTGCCCCACGGCCCAGGCATGTTGCTCGTCCAAGAAATGGATGCCATGGAGCGTGTCCATCCAATCGGTACGGATCACGACCCAGGTATCGCCGCCGTCGGTGGTCCGCAGAATCGTGCCGCCATCCCCCACGGCCAGTCCCAGATTCTCGTTGGCGAAGGAGATGGCTCGCAGGGTGTAGCTGGTATGGCTCACCTGCACCTGCCAACTGGCTCCGCCGTCAGTCGTGTGAAGAAGAGTTCCCGCCGAGCCGCAGATCCAGCCCGTCTGACCATCGATGAAGTCGACACCGGTCAACGAATGGCCAACGGGACAAGGCTGTTCGAACCAGCCATCCTGTCCGGTGGCGATCGGAGACAGGCTCGCGAAGAGCCCGAGGACAAGGATCGAATGCAAAGGCCTGCATTTCATAGCGCGCCTCCTCTGTTGCGGCCTCCCTGCGCCGCGGGTGCATTGATCTCAACCGTCAGTGTCAGTTCGCACGCATCCGGCCTCACGTTGTGCTGCAAACAAGTGTATCAAGGATCACCGGGCGGCGAAACCCGGAGCCTGCCGGCACCGGCCCCATGGCGCGGGATTCGAATTCCTGATAGTCTGGCGCCGAGAATGCTTGTGGACCCATGAGTCCGGCCCAGTGAAGTGACCGCGGCCGCCAGCATCGGGAGGAAAGACGTGAACTCCGCACACTCTGACGCCCGCAGACCCGTCCGCCGAGGTCCCTATCCGGAGTTCACCTGGCCGGCGGTGATCGTGGGCTATCTACTCGGTTCAATCATCGCCGTCTCGATCGGGTACGCCGCCCTCATCCTCGGATTCAGCATCGAGGGTTCGGAGCTGGCGGCCATTCTGGGCTGGGCGATCCTGCGCGGTCTGATGCGCCGGACGAGCATCATCGAGAACAACATCAATCAGACGATCGCCTCGGCGGTCAACGGCGCATCTGCAGGACTGATGTTCACCGTGCCCGCGCTGTTCATCCTGGCTCGAACGGGCGCTTACCCGGGCATCACCGAATTCAATCGCGTCCTGATGGTCCTGGCCGCGGTCACCGGTGGAATCCTGGGTCTGGCCTTCATCATCCCGCTGCGCAAGCAGATGATCGACTACAGCCGTCTGGCCTACCCGGGAGGGATCGCGGTCGCGGCGATTCTCAAGTCACCCGGCGCCGGTAAGCGCAAGGCGATGCTCCTGCTTGGCGGAGCGCTGATCTCCGGGATCGTGCACACGATCGTGCTGAACCTCCCTGATGGCCTACCGCACGTGGCGGGTGAGAGTTATGGGCTTGGAGCGTTCCTGGGCGCACCTCCCATCCTGAACCTAACCTTCTATCTCTCGATGCTCACGATCGGGGTCGGCTTTCTGTCGGGCCGCGGCGGCCTTGTGTTCGGACTGGGCGGCTTCTTGTGCTACTGGGTGCTCGGCCCGCTGTTGTTGCAGTTCGGCCAGGCCAGCGGCCCGCACTCGATCGAGGCGATCGTCGCCGACGGGCCCGAGGGGCTTCGTGCGGCGCTGTTTCGGCCGGCGGGCATCGGCATCCTGATCGGCGCTGCCGTGGGCGGGATCGTCGCCGCCTTTCCGCTGATCCGAAGCGCCATGAAATCGATGCACAATGCCCAGAAGGGCACCACCGCCGGGGGATCCGATGAGATCCCGATCAAGTTTCTCTATGGCGCGATCGCCATCGGCTTCCTGGCCCTGCTGGTTCTGGCCCATCTCTCAACCGAGCACATGACCTGGATGCGTGCCCTGGGCATGGCCGCTCTGGGCACGCTGTGGATCTGGGTCGCCGGTGTCATCGTCTCCGAATCGCTGGGACGCACCAACTGGTCGCCGCTGTCGGGCATGACCTTGATCGCGGTTACGATCTTGATCTTCATCGCCAGCGGCATGGCTTCGACCGAGGTCATGATCGCCTCGATGGTGGTCGGGGTCGCCATCTGCGTGGCGATCGCCATGGCCGGTGACATGATGCTCGATCTGAAGGCGGGGTATCTGGTGGGTGCCAGCCCCCGCAAGCAGCAGATCGCTCAGCTCACCGGCAATTGGCTGGGCCCGGTCATTGTCATGGCGCTGGTCATCGTGCTGCAACAGGCTCACGGGCTGGGAAGCGATCGCTTGCCCGCCCCGCAAGCCACGGCCCTGGCCGGTGTGATGGAGGGCATCGTGGGCGGCGATGTGCCGGCCTACCGATACGCGGCCGGCGCCGGTCTGGGCGGCATTCTGGCCTTCAGCGGACTGGGCGGTATCGGGGTGCTCATCGGCCTGGGCTTCTACATGCCGTTCAACATCGTGCTCACCTATACGATTGGCAATGGGCTTCGGATGATCGTGGACAAGACCAGGGGATACCGGTTCGTCGAAGATGTCGGCATTCCGGTCGCCGCGGGTCTGATCGTCGGGGAAGCGCTCGTGGGCGTGGCCCATGCCCTCGCGATCGTCTTCCGCGCCGCGACCCCGGGATAGGCGCGGGATGGGAGGAAGTCTCATGCGGCCGTTGGGGCACGCACTCATGTGGATCGGGTTCGTTGCGGCAGCCTTTGTCACCACGCGCCAGGCCGATACGATCGCCTGGGGCGCGTATGCGGCCACGGCGTTGGTCGCGGTCGTCGGCGTCGTGATCTTGCGTCGGACGGCCGGGGCCGCGGCCGCCGATACGGAGACCGTGCGCATCCATATCGGCGTCCTGGAGGGTTCGGCCCGCAGGTTGGTGGAGCGGATCGCGGCCCTCAATCAGAATCGGGATGAGATTTTTGTTTATGATGTCCATGGGCGGATCGACGCCGAACTGAGCTCTGAATTCACCGGCTTCGCCGGCGCCCGCGAGTCGATGATTCACGCAATCGGCTTGCAGGAGTATGCGCAGATCATGGACAATTTCGCCCGGGCCGAACGCCTGGTCAACCGCGCCTGGTCGGCTTCGGCCGACGGCTATGTCGACGAGGTATGGAGTTGTCTCGGCGCCGCCGAGGAGGCCATGCGGGAGGCTGATCGCCTGCTGCGCGGCCATTTGTCGCACAGCGGCGACGATTCTGCCCCACAAGACCGGGATCTTCGCGTAGGCTTGCGCACGTAACCCACGCACGGGGTCGTCGCCGGCCCCGTGCCCAGAATCCGGGCCACTGGCCCCGGCCCCCGTTCCCGGGCGCCGGGCCGGTTTACGAGCCCAGCAGACATGGTTTGGGGAGGTGGTCATGAGCAAGGGTGCCGACAAACAGAAGAAGGAACCCAAGAAGAAGCCATCGAAATCGATCAAGGAGAAACGCGCCGAGAAGAAGGCGAAGAAATAGATCCCGCTTCTTCCTCGACGCC
>CAYQJL010000083.1:0-150323 GCA_964417675.1 uncultured bacterium
GCTGCGCAGTGGGCCATGGGCGCCCTCCTCGATCAGGCGCCGGAAGTTGGGCAGGCGCCCCTCGGCGAGCAAGGGGCGGATGTTCTGCCAGTCCGCTCCATCCATACCGATCATGATCACCCGGGGCGCCGGCGGCTGCCGTTCACAGCCGGGCATCCCGATGATGGCCATGAGCAAGGCCGCCAGGGCGGCGGCCAGGCCTGGCGGGGCCCATCGGCGGATCGTCCGCGGGAGGTCGCATTCGCGTCGGTTGGCGTACGGTGATGGGCTCATCAAAAACCTCCTAGCGAAACACACTGTCTCCGACCAGGCCCAGGATCATGAGCAGGCCGAAGGCCATCTGCAGCTGAGCGGTCCGCATATCGATGACCATCAGCGGTGGGCCGCCGGCCATCACGATACGGATGGCTCCGACGGCCAGCGGGACCGACAGAAAGCACAGCAGGCCGACCGGGGCCATCCAGCCTGCCAGCACCGAGACAACCACACTCAGATAGGCGGCGGCCAGCATGGCCGCATAGGCGTAGCGTGCCCGGCGGACCCCCAGCAGCATGGCCAGCGTCTTGATGCGGGCGCGCCGATCGCTCTCGATGTCCCGCAGGTTGTTTCCATGCAGGATCGCGGCGATGAGGAATCCCATGGGCAGGCTGTAGGCCACCGGGATCCAGCTGAGGCCGCCGGTCTGGATCACATAGGCCCCCAGCGTGATCCCAACGCCGAAGGCCAGGAACACGGCCAGGTCGCCCAGGGCCCGGTACTTGAATTGACTCGGGGCCGCCGTGTATCCGGCGCCCAAGACCAGGCCCCCCAGGATGATGGGGATCAGAACGGGCCCCACCCGCCAGAGGAAGTAGAGTGCGACGATCCCCGAAGCGCCCCACAGGATCAGCGACCCGAGAAGGACCTGTCTCGGGCTCATGCGGCCGGTCACCAGCATGCCGCGCGATGCGCCGATCGTATCCTCGCGGTCGATGCCCTGTGCGAAGTCGAAACAATCGCTCAACAGATTGGCGGCGGCGTGCACAGCGGCGGCCGCGACCGCCGCCAAGACGTAATGGACCCCATGGAGCGATACCCCGGCATGCACGACGGCAACCATGCCTCCCAGAAGAGCGGGGATCAAGGATGCCGGGAAGGAGAACGGCCGGGTGGCCTGCCACCAGAGCGTGCCTCTGCGCGTGCCCATCTCCGGATTCCTCCCTGCTTGCCTGTGCGATGGCTTTGAAGACCCTGCAATCCCTGTGGTACTCTTACACGGTAGCCGCACGCCCAGGCCGGAGCGGACGCTACCCCTGGAGACCGGCGACGATGGAAGAGAGGATGCAATCATGAAACGCCCCGTGCAACCCGTAGTTTCCTGCCAGCCACCCCATCCCGTGGCGCGAGTCCGGCGGAGCGCGCGCCGGTTGACTGCCATCCTGCTCCTCTTGCCGGCCGGCCTGCTCTGGGCTCCCGCGGTCCAGGCCGAGACACTCGCGGTGACGGTGGTGGATGGCCAGAGCGGCGAACCGGTAGCCGGGGCTTTCGTTCTGGTCGGGATGGCATCCGGAGATCCCTTTGCCGGCAACTACGGATGGACCGACGCCACCGGATCCCTGCTCTTCGACGATCCGGCCCTGGCCGGGCCGCAGACGGTGACGGCGGCGAGCGACGGGTACGGTCACACGACCCTCTATCAAGCGGCCCTCGGCGAGCTGACCTTGCCGCTCTTCCCTCCGACGCTGGATCCGACGATGGGCGGTACGATCACCCACATCGAGGGAACCGTCGCCGGGATCGGCACGACGAACAATGACGGTTATCTGGATGTAGCCCTCATTTTGCCCGCCGTGTCGCCCTCGGAACTCATTCTGGGCGATCAAGCAACCTTCAGTTTCGGCAGCGAACTGGTGACCTTTCCGGTCGTCGGCGAGGTGGAGATGCCGGAGAACTCCTTCATGCCGAACCAGACGGAGTACTACATCTTCACGTTCTCCAAGAGCCCCTGGCGGCTGGATGTTGCCGGCGGGCGTCCGACGACCTTTGCCAGCGTCAGCGGCCGGATTTCGATCGATGACCTGACCGGTGGCGCCGGCATCGAAGACTTCGAGATTCGGGAACTGGGTGTCGAGCGCGATGTCCAGGTCCATGGTCCAATGAATGTGACGATCGCCTCCGACCTTTCACTGAGCGGCTCGATCACGGCGCAGTTCGCGGGTGTGCCCGGGGGCAGTGATCTCCTGGCCTCCTCGGGCGGGCTGATCTTCAGCGGGGATCAGGAACGGATCGTGGGATACTCGATCCGCGAGGGGAACGCGAGTGTCACCACGACCTTCCCCCTGTCGGGCATGAATCCGGGCGGAGACATGAGCGATGCGGTCAATGTAGTCGTGGGGGCCTACACGGATAGCTCGGCCGTTCGGGAGTACGCCGCCGCCATCATGGAGCGCGATGGATTCAGCGTGCCGCACACCGCGGTGCTCGATTCCTGGTTGCTCATTCCCGACCTGGCGCAGGAGGGGCGCCAGCTCTTCTGGTCCGATCCCACGCAGCCCGGACTGAGTCCCGCCCCGACCTGGACTCGCTCGCTCTTAGGTCTCCGGCCCATCGATCCGCTGGATCCGAGCATCCCGGTCACGGCTCAGTGGCGGGTCTATGCGGCGGCCTCGCCCGGATCGTTGACATTGCCCACCCTGCCGCCGGCCGCGCCGGGGCCCGCGGGAGGCCTGCCCGATCCAGCCGCCACGCCCGAGGCGGATCAGCTGTACTGGGAGCTCTCGACCGCCAATGCCTCCGGCGACCCCGGCACGGTCGTCGCTGCGTTTCTGACCGGCGCGACGCACTGGTCCATGCGATGGATCCCGCTCGATCTTCCCGTGGCGGCGATTCCGGATCCGCATTGCGATCCTCGCTCGGGCCAGCCGTTCGCCTGCGAGCCGCAACTGCGCCTGCACGTGCAGCCGGTTCCGAGCGCGGGACCGGTGACAATGCGCTGGGAGTTGGCCGGGACCGGGGATCCGCTTGCCCGGGCCGGCTGGCTGGAGATCTTCGATGTCGATGGACGGATGGTGGTGCGCAAGGCGGTCGATCTCCAGGCGGGGATGTATCGCTGGAACGGACGCGACGGCGATCGCGAGCTTCCCGCGGGGCTCTACTGGGCGCGCCTGTTCGAGGACGGCGGCCGGCCGGCCATCCGGAGCTGGTTGCGAATCCGATAGAACCGCGTGCAAGAAGCGTTCGTTTTCGCTTTGCAGCAGCTCGAATTTGGTTTATAAGTTCAGTGTTCGAATGTGATTGCTGGCCCCGTCGGCCAAGAAGGTGCTGAGCAGTATACGTTTGGGTTCACCTTCGGCCGTGCCAGATGTCTGGGATTGTGTGGCTGTTCTTTCACCTTGATTCGCTCCTGTCCGGCCAGTCCCAGATGTGTCCGCTGCATGTGACATCCAGGAAAAGGAGGTTCCAGCCATGAAGCGTTCCCGTACCCTCTATGTTCTCATTGCACTCGGCTTGATGCTCAGCTCTGTGCAGCTGGCGACGGCCATGGAGCCCTGCGCAGACCAATTCTGGCCGCGCTTCTTCTACTCCGGTTTCACCAACGGCTATCTCGGCGGACTGGTTCGCGTCCCCTCCGACATGTGGGTGGCGGGCAACGACCAGACCTGTCTCGAGTCGCTGGACAACGGTTGCAGCAACTGGTGCCTTGCGTATGTCAGCTCCGGATCGTCATGGAACGATGTGATTCTCCAAGCGTCCGTGCAGCACAAGGGCGGCACATGCAACGAATTCGGGTTGGTCTACCGTTGGATGGACCCGGACAACTACTATCTGTTCACCCTGAAGGATTTCTCCACCGCAGCGATCCTCAAGTGCCAGAATGGCGAGTTCACGGAGCTGGCATCCACGGCCCACGCCTACTCCTCCCACACCTGGTACACGCTGCGGGTGGAAACCCAGGGAGATCTCCACAAGGCCTTTGTCAATGGAACCCCGGTCTTCACGCTCAATGATGACACGCACCCGCGCGGCACGGGCGGGTGTGCGGCCTATGGGACGAATGTGTGGTTCGACAACCTGTTCAGCATTCTGCGTCCCGCCCCGCGGTTCGTGCCGTAGCAAGGTGACCCGATCAAGACATGAATGCATGCGAACGGAATGAGCGTGAGGAGGACCAAGATGAAATGCCAAATCTGCCATATGCATGAGTGGCTCGCGGGCAGGGAAGCGGCCCTGCTGCTTGCCGGATTCTTGCTGGCGGCGGGAGCTGTCAGCGCGGACGTACTCGAGGTTCCGGCGGAATACGCCACCATTCAGGAGGCCATCGACGCGGCTCAGAGCGGCGATGTGATCAGCATCGCGAATGGAATCTATACAGAACAGATCATCATCGAGAAGGCTGTCCGTCTCGAGGGGCAGGGCGCCGGGACGATTCTCGCATCCCCGCCTTCAATCGAGGCCAGGTTCCAGCTGGCCGGAGCGGCGCAGAAGCCGATCGTGTACATCCATGACACCCACGGTGTGACGCTGGCGAACCTGGCGATCGACGGGCTCGATCTCGGATCGGGCAATGATTGCTTCGTCGGGGTTGCGATTCATGAAGCGGATGCCACCCTGGATCATCTCGAGATCACGCGCCTGCGGGCCGTGCCCCTGACCTCGGCGGCGTCGGGGCTGGGTGTGGTTGCGGCGGCGGACGCCGGGGCCGGCGCACTGGTCACGATGACCGGCTGCTGGATCGACGCCTATCAGAAGGGCGCCGTGTTGGCCTCGGGCGCGGGTGTCTCGATCGAGATTCAGGCCTGCAGCTTCTTCGGTCCCGGGTACGGGTTGGGGGCGGCGACCCCGGTGGGCGTGCATGTGCGCGCGGGCGCCTATGCGGCGCTGATCGAGAACGATATCTGCTGGAATCTATCGGACGATCCGAACGCCGGGGCGGACCCGCTGACGCAGGTGCAGTCGGCCGGCGTCTACTTCGAAGATGCGCACCCGGGGTGCCAGCTGATCGAGAACTCCCTGACCCTGAACGATGTGGCGCTGGTCGTGCGGGGCGACGCTTCGATTGGGGCGAATCTGCTCATCGAAAACCGCCATGCGGGAATGGTGCTGTCCGACGGTGAGCAGACCGTCACCAATGTGAATTTCCAGGGAATCCACCAGGTGGGGATCTGGGTGATCGGACGGGAGGCGTTCACCTCCGCCCGCTTGACCGAGCTGTGCCTGGGCGGACCGGGCGGTGATGGCGTCGATGAGAGCCTCATCGGCATCCGGGCCCATGGCGTGGAGCTTCCGGTCGAGGTCGAGGTCGAGTACGCCACGATCACGATGTGGAATACCGGAGTGCGTGCGGATGGAGATGCGCATGTCACGATGCACGAGACCGGCATCCACGGCAATGGCCTCGCCGGATTCGACAATCGCCACAGCACGGGCAGCCAGGATGTGACCTACTGCTGGTGGGGCGATCCGGGCGGCCCCCCGCCGATCGGCATTGGAGACCCGATTCTGGGAACCAATGTCACATTTGAGCCGCGGCTGCTAAGCGGTGCCGACACCCAGATCGTCTGCGGCCTGCAGCGTGAGGTCAACACGGTCGGGCCGTTCCAGCCGGCGGGCTGCATCTCGCTGGATCATCCGCTGATCGAGGACATTCCGATCTTGCTGGATCGCAGCGACAACGGGCCGCTGCGCGGCTTCAGCGTCGTCTTCAGCCTGAGCGATGAGATCGAGCTGGCCGGCGGAGTCAGCGGTATCACGGAGGGCACCTACCTTGAAGGGGATCCCCCCTTCCGGCCGACCTACTTCGATGCCACCGAGCTCGAGCCGGGGATCTACAAGGTCGATGGCGCCATTCTCGGAAGCCCGTGTGGGCCCGATGGATCGCCCGGTGACCTGTTCTACATCGACATTCAGAAGAGGGCCGGCCAGCCGGATGGGACCGGCCAGATCACCGTGTCCAGCGTGGTGCTGCGGGACTGCGAGAACCTCTCGTTGCCGGCCACGGCGGGCCTGCCGGCGGAGATCCCCGTGGACACCGAGCCTCCCGCGGCGGTGAGCGATTTGGCGGCGGCCCAGGTGAAGAGCGGCAATGACAACGACGGCACGACCAAGATTGCGCTGACCTTCGGCGTTCCGGTCGATGCCGAGGCGGTTGCGGTCTACCGCGCGCCTTTCGGGGACTACCCCGAATACGACGATGGAACCGGTGCCGAACCGGCCACCCCGGGCTATCCGCCCGCGGCGCCGTGGGAGCTCACCACCGTGACGGCCAGCGGCGAGACCGATGATCCCGCAGCCCGGGACTTCTGGTACTACGTCGTCTTCACGCAGGACGCCTGCGGCAACTGGTCGGCGGTCTCGAACAAGACCGCCGGCACGCTCAGCTACCACCTGGGGGATGTGGCCGCCGGCGGCGACAATCAGGTCGGCACCGCGGACATCTCCTATCTGAGCGGCAGCTACTTCGCCGTCGAGGGTGGGTCGGGCTATCTGGCCGACTGTGACGTCGGCCCGACGGCCGACTACTCCGTCGACGGGTTGCCGACCACCGACAACGAGGTCGGGTTCGAAGACCTGATGATGTTTGCGATCAACTTCGGACAGGTCGCGGCCGGCGGGCCGGCGCCGATCGCCACCGCACGGGAGGGTGACCTACCGGAGACCCCGGAGCTCAGACTGATGGCACTGCCGGCCGTGAGCCTGGATCCGGCTCTGCTCGAGGTTCAGCTGGTTCTGGAGGGCAACCGCGCATCGGTCAAGGGCCTGCACGCACAGATTCAATACGATGCCGGATCTCTTACCCTCCTGGACGTTTCCCCGGGGGCACTGCTCGCCCAGGTGGAGCCGAACTTCTTCATCCATCGCGACTTCGGAGACGTGATCGTCCTCGACGCCGCGCGACTGGGGACCGGCTTGGCCTATCCTGGATCGGGCGTTGTGGGCGTCTTGCGCTTCGCGATCGAGAATGCGGATGCGCGCGTTCCGGTGCTCGCGAGCGCCGTCCTGCGTGGGATCGGCAACCGCCGCCTGGGAGAGGATGCCGCCACAATCAGCGAACCCGTTCTCGATCATCCGGCGGCGGCGCCCGACATCCGGCCCCCGGCGACGGTCCTCTTCGGCGCCCAGCCGAATCCGTTCCTGGGCGTGACGCAGCTGTCCTTCGCGCTGGCCGAGGAGACCGACGTATCCCTGCTGGTCTACGATGCCAGCGGCCGCCTGGTACGCACCCTCGTGGACCATCGGCTGGCCGCCGGCCTTCACAGCGTGACCTGGGATGGCACCCGCGACCACGGCGGCCGGGCCGGCGTGGGCGTGTATCTCTGCAAATTCAGAGCCGGCGAAACCGCCCAGTCGGCCAAGCTGTTCCATTATCGGTAGGCGGTCCTGGCCAGGATCCTCCCTGCCGCGGCACACCGGTTCGCGGCGGGGAAGGGTGAGTACCAAACGGGGTAGGACATTCGTTCTACCCCGTTTGCGCAGGGGCGGCCGCCACGATCGCGGCCGCCGAGAACGCGATCGAGTTGCCCATGATCCGCGCCGATACCGGTTTCCCTATCCAATTCATAAGTTTGGGCACCTTGACGACCACGGTCTCATCCCCTAGGCTCAGGTGTTCCCTGGTGCCAGCACCATTTCCGACGCCTTCTCGAGGCGTTCCGCGGGGTGAGACTGGCCGGGTGCGGCCTTCGCAACAGGCCTTCATGCAGATCCGGAGGAAACCAATATGTCGACGCAAGCAACACCCAAGAAGACCGGCGGCAAGACCCGCGGATTCGTCAAGATTCGAGTGGACGAGTGCAAGGGCTGCGGCTGCTGCATCGCTGACTGCCCGCAGCAGGTCCTGGAGTTCTCACCCACGCTCAATCGCTTCGGATACCGTCCCGCGGCGTACAAGGGCGAAGGCTGCATCGCCTGCGGCATCTGTTTCTATGCGTGTCCGGAGCCGGGCGCGATCACGGTCTACAAATTGGAAGAGGGCGAGTAACCCCCGGCACGGCAGTCCATGCCGCACAGATAGGGAGGATGCGATGGGGAAGGCACTACTGAAGGGGAATGACGCCATCGTGCGTGGCGCGATCCTGGCCGGATGCCGCGTCTATTTCGGGTACCCGATCACCCCGGCGAGCGAGATCGCGGAAACCGCGGCCAAGTACATGCCCAAGGTCGGCGGAACATTTCTGCAAGCCGAGAGCGAAGTGGCCGCCATCAATATGGTGTATGGGGCCTCCGGGGCGGGGGCCCGGGTCATGACGGCCTCTTCCGGACCAGGGATCAGCCTCAAGATGGAGGGCGTCTCCTACATCGCCGCGGCGGAATTGCCATGCGTGATCGTTTCCATCGTCCGTGGCGGCCCCGGACTGGGCAATATCGCACCCGAGCAGGGCGACTACCATCAGGTGGTGTGGGGTGGCGGACATGGCAACTACAAGAACATCGTGCTGGCGCCGAATTCGGTGCAGGAGATGTCCGACCTCACCATGCTGGCCTTCGAGCTGGCGGACAAGTATCGCGGCCCGGTCTTCATCCTCTCCGACGGTGCCACCGGCCAGATGATGGAGCCGGTCTCCTTCCCTGATCACGGCACCCCGCCACCGCACAAGGAGTGGACCCTCGGCGTGGGCGAGCAGCCTCGCAAGAACCTGGTGGCGTCGATCTTCCTGGACGGGGACGAGCTCGAAGCTCACAACCTCCATCTGCAGGCGAAGTATGCAGAGATCGAGAAAGCCGAGGTCCGCTTCGAGGAGTATGGCACCGAGGACGCCGAGCTCGTCACTGTGGGATTCGGCGTCGTGGCGCGCGTGCTGCGTTCGGCCATCGATCTGCTGCGCAAGGAAGGGCGCAAGGTCGGCCTTCTGCGGCCGATCACCCTCTGGCCCTTCCCGGAAGAGAAGCTGCGCCAGCTGGCAGGGCTCGAGCGAGTGAAGAAGTTCATCACGATCGAGATGAACAACGGCCAGATGGTCAAGGACGTCAAGGTGGCGCTGGAGGGTCGCAAGCCGGTCGAGTTCTATGGCCGGATGGGCGGCAACATCCCAACCGTGTCCGAGGTGGCAGAGGCGATCAAGCGCCTGGCATAGAGTAGCGGGCCGCGTCCCGGCCAGGGGCGGCCAGGAGGGAGCAGATCATGCAGGTCAAGTTCGAGAAGCCGAAGGCTTTCTATCCGCTGTATGAGCGCAAGCCGGGCGCCAACAAGGATGTGATCCACTACTGTCCCGGGTGCGGGCACGGCAATATTCACAAGTTCATCAGCGAGGCGATCGCCGAGCTCGGGATCCAGGATCGGACGATCTTCGTGAGCCCGGTCGGTTGCAGCGTCTTCGCCTACTACTACTTCGACACCGGAAACATCCAGGCCGCCCATGGCCGCGCGCCGGCGGTCGCGACCGGCGTCAAGCGCACGCATCCGGACAGCATCGTGATCTCGTATCAGGGGGATGGCGATCTGGCTGCGATCGGAACCGCCGAGATCGTGCATGCCGCCAACCGCGGGGAGAACATGACGGTCATCTTCGTCAACAATGCCATTTACGGCATGACGGGAGGCCAGATGGCGCCGACGACCCTCGAGGGGCAGCGCACCACCACGACCCCCTATGGGCGCTCCGTGAGCAACGAGGGCTACCCGGTCCAGGTCGCCGAGCTGATCCATGCGTTGCGGGCCCCGGTCTACATCGAGCGCGTCTCGCTCGAGAGCCCGAAGCACAACGCCAAGGCTCGCCGGGCCGTCAAGAAGGCCTTGAGGTACCAGATGGAAGGCAAGGGCTTCAGCCTGGTGGAGATTCTCTCGCCCTGCCCGACGGGTTGGGGCGTGTCTCCCGTCGATGCCCGGAAATGGATCGGCGAGGCGATGGAGCCGGTCTTTCCCCTGGGATGCTACCGCGACAGGGGCGAGGAGATCGCGGCCAACCCCCGGACCGCGGCCAAATGGTTGATGGATGATCTCCATTCGCTGATCGAGCTGCCCGATCCGGGCGCCAAGAAGGGGCCGGCGGCGGCCGCCAGCATGGAGCATATGGAGGAGGCCTGGCGCGACCCGGCCATCAAGGTTGCCGGATTCGGGGGACAGGGGGTCCTGCTACTGGGCCTGGGGCTGGCGGCGACGGGAATGAACGCCGGCTTTCACGTGTCTTGGCTCCCCTCGTATGGTCCGGAAATGCGCGGCGGCACGGCCAATTGCAGCGTTCACATCTCTCGCGACCAGATCGGCTCGCCGGTGGTGGCCGAGATCGACGTGTTGGTGGCCTTCAACCGGCCCTCGCTGGAAAAGTTTGAAACGGATGTGCGCCCAGGTGGTATCATCTTCTACGACAGCTCTTTGGTTGACGTGCAGCCGAATCGGACGGATATTGTCGCCGTGCCGGTGCCGGCAACGCAGTTGGCGGACGAGCTTGGCAATACCAAAGCCGCCAACATGGTCATGATGGGAGCCGTGGCTCGTCGGACAAAGCTGTATACGAATGAGATGGTGACGTCTTCGCTTGGTGACTTCATCAAGAAGACGAAGCTGATCCCTCTGAACGAACAGGCGGTCAAGAAGGGCGCCGAGTACATCGATCAGCTGAGTTAGACTTCCAGCGCCGCGGCTTGACCGCTCTCCCAGGGAAGGGGGTGCGTCGAGGTGAAGCCTGTGGTCTTGCTGGCTGAGGAGCAGCCCGCGCTCCGGCAGCGCTATGGGGAATTCTTGCGCGGCCAGGGGTTCGATGTGCTCGAGGCGGCGGACGGTGAGGCGCTCGTCAAGATGGCGAGGGAACACCGCCCGTCCTCGATCGTTCTGGATCCGGATATCGGCGAAGGGCAGGGGCGCAAAGCCGCCCTTGCCCTTCTTGATATGGGTCTGAACGCGGAGATCATCTTCAACACGTCACGGCCGTGCCGCATCGAGGATGACTTCTCGAGCTGGATTGCCGATGCCTATGTCGTGCGCACGACAGATGTAGCATCCTGGGGCTGTTCCCTGCTCCCCCACCTGCCGGCGGCGTCAAGAGTGAGCCATTCCGGCGGCATGCCTACCTCCGCCCGGGCGGTGTGAGCCCGGGGCCGCCCCGGCGCCCCGTCCTCCCGTTTTCCGGTGCGGAGGCCGGGGCGAGCGCGGCGGCCGCGCCCGCGGACGGCGATCAGGCCGCCTGGCTGGGGTCTTCCTCGACATGGTTCCATGTCGCGCTCGCCAGGATCTTCTCGCGCATGATCAGGTGTCGTTCGAGGGTGTCGAGGATCTCGTCGAGCTTGCGGAAGAAGGATCGGACGGTGCGCGGGGCCGTCGAGACGCTGGCGCCCTTGGCCTCGAGATATTCCTCGGTGTCCTCCAGATCCTGCAGAACGAGCAGGTCCGATTCGAGCAGTCTCTCGAGCAACTCCTCCTCCAGGAGCTCGGCGCTGAAGAACACCGCGTATCCATGCGGGGGTGATTTGACCGTGTCCACAATCGTCTGCAATTGCACCCGCCGCTGATCAATCTCATCCATGTGCGTGTCCCAGGGATCGGCCGACCAACGGTCGTGAATCGATTCGAGCGCGCTCAACAGATGCATCAGCTTGCGATTCACACGGCTCCTCAGGCGAGCGTCCTCTTCCTGACGTCTCTCACGGCTGCGATAGCCCTCGTAGCCGGGGACCAGATACGCCAGGTTCTCGAGGAAGCGGAGGCCACTGGAACGTCGATCAGCGCACATATCATTCCTCCGATCATTTCGCCATGCCCAGGCCTGCGCGAACGCGGACTGCGCGGTCTTGGCAGCCATGCGCGACCTGCCCGGGAAACTCTTCCCAGGCCATCCAGGGGCGACGACGGTTGTGCAATCTCCGTTCCCCGCTGGCTTGGCCTGGCGCAACTTGCTATCTTTCTTGCGGAAAGCGGGCATCCCTGCGCCGGCAGCCGGGCTGCCGGCCGTGCCGCATACCGCGGATCCGCTCGCAGAATGCACGATCGCGGCCCACTCGGATGGCCTGCGGGGGCGCCGGGTCAGGCTGGGCGCCGGGGGGAGCGCTGGGTAATGGAGCCGGGGGCGCAGACGCGGAGAGGCGATATGGATCGGCGCAGTACACCGGCGCAATCGACGGCGGATTGGACGCCGCGGCCCGTCGTGCTCCTGGTTCATGAGCACGACGGGGTGAGCCAGCAGATCCTGGACTCACTGGCAGGCCTTCCCTGCGAGGCGATCGCGGTCGAGGATCGCGCCTCGGCCGTGCTGATGCTCGATCGCCAACCGGTGGAGGTCGTGGTTACGCAGCTCAGTGCCACGCGCATTCAGGGCATGGCGATTCTGGAGGTGGCCCGGTCCAGGAATCCAGAAGCGGGTGGCATTCTTCTGATCCGCGACGACGAGGAGTCTCGCGCCACGGAGGCTCTTGCGCGGGGCGTCGTGGACTTTCTCCCGGCGCCCTACAACTTGAGGAAGCTCGGGGCGGCCATCGAGCGGATCCTTGAACGTCAACGTCTGGTGGGGGAGCTTTCGAGGTTGGCGCAGCAGCTTGACCGGCGCTTCAGCTTCCCGAATCTGATCGGAGACTCCCCGGCCGTGGCGAAGGTCCGCTCGTGGGTCAAGGAGGTATCGCCTACCGAGCTGCAGGCCCTGCTGATCGGGGAGGAAGGAACCGGAAAACGCTTGATCGCCGGCATGCTGCATCACAACAGCCGGCGGCGCAACGGCCCGCTGATTGAGCTGGACTGCAGTGCCTTGCCCCCCCGCCAGATTGCCCGGGAGCTGTTCGGGGCTCCCGCCAGCGGGAAGGCTGCGCGCCGGCCGGGCCGACTGGAGATGGCCGCCGAAGGAACACTCTTGCTGCACCATGTCACGGCCTTGCTGCCCGAGCTTCAGGAGCGGATTGCGGAACTGCTGCGCACCGGGGTGTTGCGTCCGACGATCGATGGAGATGCCACAGAGATTCACCCGCGGATCATTGCCACGAGCGAGGCCGACCCGGCGGATCTGGTGGAAGCCGGTCGATTCGATGCCGGCCTCCTGGAAATCGTGGGGGACGCACGACTGGAGCTGCTTCCCCTGCGCCATCGACGTCGGGACATCGTGCCGTTGGTTCAGCACTTCCTGGCTGAAATCGCGCGTGAGACAGGCCAACGGATTCGGTTCCGTCGGGATGCGCTGGATCGGCTGGTGGCGTATGACTGGCCGGGCAACATCTCCGAGCTCAAGCACACCGTCGGCGGGCTCGCCGATCAGGCCGGCCGCAACAGCCTGTTGGGCAGCGAAGATCTCCCCGAGGATCTGCGCGAAGCCCCCACGGGCAGGGATTCACGCGATCTGGCTCCCGGCATCACATGGGTCGACCTCGAGCGCCAGGCCATAGAACGTACCCTGAGACTGTGTGACGGCAACCGGGAGAAAGCGGCCGGCCTGCTCGGGATCGGGGTGCGCACCCTCTATCGGAAGCTCAAGAGCTACCGCATCGGGTAGAGCATGCGCTTCGTCCTCATGGACTGCCATTATGGCAGTTTATGAGGACGAAGCGCAACCAGGATCCTGCTCCTTGCCGTCATGAGAGGAAGTCGCCCCCCTTTTCCAAAGAAAATGTCTCACATTGGGACGCCGATTTGTTCTATTATGCATCACAATTCCGGCCATTGTGGCAGGTAGCATGCACAATTGACAGCGACGCAGATCGGATGTTTGCCATATCTTACATCACTGCAATTTGTTATGAATTGCATGTCAGTTTGGCATGGATATGGCATCTGATGGTATTGGCTGCTATGAGCATGCCTGATTATGGAGGTGGGAGCCGCCAGTGAGGTAGCTCCAGCGGGGCTTGGGAAAGTTCCACGAGCATCAATTCGAATGGGATCTTCGGGACCACACCTGCGCGTCAGCCAGAGCGGGTCCCACGCATCCCGTGAAGGAGGAAAGGTCGATGAAGACGAAGATCCGTCCTTTGGGGGATCGCATCCTCGTCAAGCGGCTTGATGAGGACAACGAGCAGAAGACCGCCGGCGGCATCATCATTCCCGATACCGCCAAAGAGAAGCCGATGGAAGCAAAGGTCATCGCCTGCGGTAAGGGGCGCCGGACCGAAGAGGGTGAGATTCGTGAGCTCGAGGTGAAGGTCGGCGACCGTGTTCTGATCAGCAAGTACGCCGGCACCGAGGTCAAGATCGAAGGCGATGAGTATCTCATCATGCGCGAAGACGACGTTCTCGGCGTGGTTGAGTAACCATAAGGAGGTTTGGAATCATGGCGGCAAAGCAGCTTCTATTCAAAGAGGAGGCCCGCAGGGCAATCCTGGACGGCGTCGAGCAGCTCAGCCGCGCCGTGAAGGTCACCTTGGGTCCCCGCGGTCGCAATGTGGTGCTCGAGAAGAAGTGGGGTTCGCCCACGATCACCAAGGATGGCGTCACGGTCGCCAAGGAAGTCACGCTGAAGGACCCCTGGGCCAACATGGGCGCCCAGATGGTGCGCGAGGTTGCCTCGAAGACCTCGGATGTGGCCGGTGACGGCACGACGACGGCCACGCTCCTGGCCGAGGCCATCTTCCGCGAGGGCCTGCGGAATGTAACCGCGGGCGCGAACCCGATGCACCTGAAGCGCGGTATCGAGAAGGGCGTCGAGGCGGTCCTGGCCGAACTCGAGAAGATGTCGAAGAAGGTCAACGACACCTCGCAGATCGAGCAGATCGCCTCGATCAGCGCCAATGGCGACGCGACGATCGGCAAGATCATCGCCGAGGCGATGGACAAGGTCGGCAAGGAAGGCACCATCACGGTGGAAGAGGCCAAGTCGACCGACACCTACCTCGAGGTGGTCGAGGGGATGCAGTTCGACAATGGCTATCTCTCCCCGTACTTCATTACCGACAAGGACAGCATGGAAGTCGTTCTCGAGGACGCCTTCGTGCTCATGTTCGACAAGAAGATCTCGAGTCTGAAGGATCTGCTCCCGGTGCTCGAGAAGGTCAGCCAGGCGGGCCGCCCGATCATGCTGATCGCCGAGGACGTCGAGGGCGAAGCCCTGGCGACCCTGGTCGTCAACCGTCTGCGCGGCACCCTCCAATGCTGCGCGGTCAAGGCCCCTGGCTTCGGCGATCGCCGCAAGGCCATGCTCGAGGACATCGCGATCCTGACCGGCGGCCAGGTCATCTCGGAGGATATGGGCCGTAAGCTCGAGAGCGCCCAGCTGACCGATCTCGGCAAGGCCAAGACCATCAAGATCGACAAGGACAACACGGTCATCATCCAGGGCGCCGGCAAGTCCGCTGACATCAAATCCCGCATCCAGCAGATCGGCAACCAGATCGAGGAGACCACCTCGGATTACGATCGGGAGAAGCTCCAGGAGCGTCGCGCGAAGCTGTCCGGCGGTGTTGCCGTCATCAATGTGGGCGCGGCCACCGAGACCGAGATGAAGGAGAAGAAGGCCCGCGTGGAGGATGCTCTGCACGCCACGCGCGCCGCTGTGGAAGAAGGCGTGGTCCCCGGTGGCGGTGTCGCTCTGCTGCGCTGCATTCCGGCCCTCGACAAGCTCACCGAGACCGGCGACATCCTGGTGGGCGTCCAGATTGTGAGGCGGGCGCTCGAAGCTCCGCTGCGCACCCTGGTGGACAACGCGGGCCAGGAGGGCAGCCTGGTGGTTCAGGAAGTCCGCAAGAGCAGCAAGAAGAGCTTCGGCTACAACGTTGAGAAAGACGAGTACGTCGACATGTTCGAGGCCGGCATCATCGACCCGAAGAAGGTGACGCGCACGGCCCTGCAGAATGCGGCTTCCATCGCGAGCCTCATGATCACGACCGAGGCGATGGTCTCGGAGATCCCTGAGGACGAGAAGCCGATGCCGGGTGGCGATGCCGGCATGGGCGGTGGCATGGGCGGCATGTACTAGGCCACCGAGACCACTGCCGGGTCTCTTCGCGAACCCGAATGAAGGCGCCCCGGGCATGCCATGACCGGGGCGCCTTCTTGCATGGGGGCGTCCGGCATTGCCCGCCCGGCCAGCGGTGCCCGCCCGGCCAGCGGCACCTGCCAGGAAGCGGGTCACAGGGATCCGAGCGCGGATCCGGAACCGGAGAAGCGGCTCGCGGCTTCTAGAAGTCGTAATACAACGTCATCTCATAGGGATGCGGCCGGTTACGAACCTCGTTGGCTTCGAGTGCCATCTTGCGCTCCACCCACACCGAGACGAAGTCCTCGGGGAAGACTCCGGTGGCGGTGAGGAACTCGTGATCATCCTCGAGGGCCTGCAGGGCTTCCTGGAGGGAGGAGGGCACGGCCGCGATCTTGGCGAGCGCGGCCTCATCCAGCGAGAGGATGTTCTCGTTCACGGGACCCCACCCCAGTGCGCACGGGTCAATCTCATTCCTGATGCCGTCCAGGCCGGCAAGCAGTTGGGCCGCCATGGCCAGGTAGACGTTGCAGGTTCCGTCCGGGGGGCGGAACTCGACCCGTTGATCCTGCTCGCTGTTCGCGTACTTGGGGATCCGAATCGCGGCACTGCGATTGGCCAGGCCGAAGAAGAGCAGTGTCGGAGCCTCGAACCCGGGAATGAGTCGCTTGTAGCTGTTTGTGCTTGGGTTGGTAAGTGCCAGCAGCGCGCGTCCATGCTTCAACAGGCCACCGACATAGTGCAGCGCCGTCTTGCTGAGGCCGTGGATTCCGTCGGAATCGAAGAAGAGGTTCTTGCCATCCTTGATCAGATTCTGATGAAAGTGCATCCCTGAACCGGCTGCGTTGTAGAGCGGTTTGGGCATGAAGGTAGGACTCAGGCCCTGGCGGATCGTGAGATTCTTGATGATGTGCTTGGCCCACATGGTGCCGTCGGCCGACTTGAGGAGCGGCTGGCGGGTCAACTCGATCTCACACTGCCCCGGCCCACCAACCTCGTGGTGATGGTAGCGAACGGGCATGCCGGCCTGCTCGATCATGCGCACCATCTTGGCTCGCAGATTGTGGAGACGATCCAGCGGGGGGCTGGCATGATAGCCCCCCTGGTGCGGGATGTTGTGACCGAGCTGGTGCTCCCGGCCGCTACCGGTATTCCAGTCGGCTTCGTCCGAATCGACCTCATAGAACGAGGCGTTGATGCTGCTGCCGTAGGTCACCCGATTGAAGACGTAGAACTCGAGCTCGCAAAGCCAGAGGCCGCCGGTCGCGATCCCCGCATCGCGGGCATAGGCCTCGGCGCGCTGAGCGATCCGGCGTGGATCGCGGGCGAACAGCTTGTTGCTGTCGGCTTCCCCGATCTGGCAGATCAAGCTGAGGGTCGGGAGCTCGAAGAACGGATCGATCTGCGCGGTTTCCATGTCGGGCAGGAGCACCAGATCCGCGCCGGTGGACCGCTGGAACCCCGGCACGCTCGAACCGTCGAACGCGATGCCCCGTTCGACGGTTTTCGCGGTGAACGCGCTCGTTGGCAGGGTGACGTGTTGCCAGCGACCGAACAGATCCGAGAACTTCAGATCGATCATCGCCACCTGTTTCGAATCGATGACACCACGAAGTTGCTCAAACGATGACATTGTCGGCCTCCCTCAAAATCAACTGCAAACCACCTGCAAGCGGGGCGAAATATCATAGGGCATGACGACCTCCCTGTTCAAGGGAAGCATGACCCGAATCGAATCGGCTTGATCCGGCGGGCGTTGCGCCGTTCTAATCCACATGCTCCCAGGGGACCGGGGCTCACGAGCGAGCCCCTGGGAGGAGCGAGCCCCGGGGAACGACCATGCCGGGAGGGGGACGAACGAGTTTGCCAGTAGAAACGAAGCGAATGCCCGAGCGTGCCATTCTGGTCGGCCTGTCCCAGGGGCGATCCGCGGCCCGGCGGCTTCCCCAGCAGGCCGAAGCACAAGCCGCGCCGATCGGCCTGGCTCCCCACATGCGGTGGCCAGCGGACGGCACCACGGCGATGGATGCCGACACCAGCCTGACGGAACTCGCACTGCTGGCCGAAACGGCGGGATCCGAGGTTCTCCACACGCTCTACCAGAGGCGCGACGGCGTTCGTCCGGCGACCTTTCTCAGCCGGGGGAAGCTGGACACGCTGAGGAGCCTCTGTGAAGAGACGAAGGCCGATATCGTCATTTTCGATGAGGATCTGTCCCCGGTCCAGGGCCGCAATCTGGAGCGGGAGCTCGAGCGGAAGGTCATCGACCGTACAGAGCTGATCCTTGATATCTTCGCCACCCGGGCACGCACCCGCGAGGCCCAGGTCCAGGTTGAACTGGCCCAGCTGCAATACATGCTCCCGCGGTTGACCGGACTCTGGCAGCACCTGTCCCGGCAGGTCGGCGGCATTGGAACCCGCGGACCGGGCGAGACCCAGCTGGAGGTCGACCGCCGTCGCGTGCGCCAGAGGATCGGCGTGCTCAAGCGCAAGCTGGAAGCCGTCGAACGCGAGCGGGAGACGCAACGCCGCCGTCGCCGGAGTATGTACCGCGTCTGCCTGGTGGGCTACACGAATGCCGGTAAGTCTACGCTTTTCAATGCCCTTACCCGGGCCGGCGTCCTGGAGGAGGACCGTCTCTTCGCGACCCTGGAGACGACGACCCGCCGTCTGACCCTTCAGATCCCCCCGGAGGGCGGGCCGGCCGATGCGCTCCTGCTCTCGGATACGGTTGGTTTCATACGCAAGCTGCCACACCATCTGGTGGCCTCTTTCCGCGCCACGCTGGGCGAGGTTCGGGAAGCGGACTGTCTGGTCCACGTGGCGGATGCTTCGCATCCCGGCGTTCGCGCCCACATGAGCGCCGTGGATGAGGTCATCGAAGAGCTCGTGGACCACCGACCGGTGACACGGCTCCTCGTACTGAACAAGGCGGACTTGCTCTCCTGCGAAGCGCGGGCCGGCCGGCGGGCCGAGTTTCCGGAGGCGCTCCTGCTGTCGGCCCGCGACCGGGACCAGTCCGCCGTCGTCCGCGACCGGCTGGCCGAACTGCACCGCCGCGAGTACGTTCGCGCTCCCGACGGCGCGCAAGGTGCCCAAGCTGCCGAGGATGACTGTGGCCGATGACTGGCCGCCGGGGTCGCCCGGCGCACACGAGATTCGGGCCTGGAGCTTGGTGTTGCGCTCGATCCCCGATCGGAGCCAGCTGCGGCGCTCCCCCTTCTGGAGGCAATTCGGGCAAGCGCTGTCCCATCTGCTGGCGACCCCGCACTCCGGAGACGGCCGGCCGCGGCCCTCGGCAGAGCAGGAGGCGGTGCGTTCGATGGGCCCCTGGCCCCGGCGTCTGGTCCATTGGAACATCTTGAAGGGGATTTCCTTTGACGGGATCGTCGCCGCCCTGCGGGATCATCCGCAGCTGACGGGGGCCGACGTCATCCTGCTCAACGAGGTGGATGTCGGCATGGCCCGCTCGGGGAATCGCCATGTCGCTGCCGAGCTCGGGCGCCGGCTGGGCATGCACTGGGTCTATCAGCCCAGCTACCTGGAACTGACCAAGGGCCCAGGGCCCGACGCCCTCAGCCCGGGCGAGAATGAGAGCGGCCTGCACGGCGTCGCCGTGCTGTCACGCATCCGGCCGGTGGCCTGGAGAGGCATTCCGCTGCCCGAGAGTTTCGACATGTTTGCGTTTCACGAGAAGCGGCTGGGCCGGCGGGTCGGGCTGGCGGCCGCCCTTCCCAATGGACTGATGGTCGGTACGGCTCACCATGAGGTTCGCGGCACACCCCTCGGACGGGCCGTCCAAGTACAGGCCTTCCTGGGAGGCGTCGCCGCCTTTGGCCGGCAGCTGCGGGCCGCGGGCCATCCCGGGAGCGGTATTCTCCTGTCGGGCGATCTGAACAGCCACACCTTCACCCGCGGTTCCATGCGCCGGACGGTCGAGGCGGCTCTGCGCCTGCTGTTCACCGGCGAGCGAAGGCTGGGCCGCCAGTTCGATAGGCCCTGGTCCGGGGGGCGCGAACCGCTCTTCGCGGTGCTGTCCGAGGCGGGGTATGCGTGGGAGCAGCTCAATGCTTCCGGGCCGACCGCCCACGCTCGGCTGCCGTTGATCGAGGAAGCCGATCGCTTGCCGCCCGGCCTTCGCGCCTGGCTGGACAGGTGGCTGCCATTCCGAGAGAGCGGGATCCCGCTTCATCTGGACTGGTTCTACGGCAGGGATCTGCGCGACGATCTTACGGTGCGGGCGGCCATCGTCGCGGAGCTGGGGGGCCGGGGGTGTCCGTCGGATCACGCACCGATCGTGCTGGATCTGGCCTAGGCGGTCCGGCCGGCCGTATCGAGCATGACACGATTGTCGCGCAAGAACGGGATCATGCCCGCCAGGGCATCGACGACATCCCGATCGAGTTGAACGTCCCGTACCCGGCAGATTTCGCCGAAGGCAGATTCCTCGTTCCACGCTCGGCGGTAGGGGCGGTCCGAGGTCAGGGCATCGAACGTATCGGCCACGGCGATGATCCGGGCCGACAGCGGGATCGCATCCTTGGTGATGCCCATCGGATACCCACCCCCGTCGATGCGCTCGTGATGAAAGAGAACCGCCTGGCGGGCACCTTTGAGCTGGCCGATGTGGCCCAGCACCTCATACCCGCGCCAGGTGTGCTGCTTGACGATCTCGAACTCTTCGGGGCTCAGCGGGCCGCGCTTGTTCAAGATCGTCTCGGGCATACCGATCTTGCCGACATCGTGCAGGATGCTGGCCCAGCGCAGCTCTTCGAGCTCCGCCGCGGGGAGACCGATCTGCTTGCCCAGCAGCATGGAGACGAGATTGACGCGGGCGGAGTGGCCGGAGGTGTAGGGGTCCTTGGCCTCGATGGCGCTGACCAGGGCCTTGACGGTCGACATCAGAAACCGGCCCACGTTCTCCTGGAGGTCCGCACTGCGGACGGCCACATTGGCCTGTTCGGCGAGCGCGTTGAGCAGGCGAAGGTCATGCGGGCTGTAGGGCGTGCGGCCAGTTCTCAGAACGGCCAGGAAGCCGGACTTGGGCAGCTCGAACTGCACCGGGCAGAGCGCGAGCTGCACGTGGCCGGGAAAGGGAACCGCCGGGCCCAGCACCTGGTCGAGCGGGCCGTGTACGCGGCCGCCCGGCCAGCGTCCCAGACTGTACCACAGCTGGGCCGCCAGCTGACGGGCCGCCGGCTCGTTCAGTTCAAGCCGCGGGGGATCGATGTACGGGTTGGCGCACAGGACCGGTTGCCGGGCAGCGGGGATCTGGAGGATGGCCAGATCCGCCTGGAGTGGGGCGCAGCCCTGCTGAAGAATGAATTCGACGGTTTGCAGACTCGTATCCAGCGTGTTCATCCGGCTCGAGATCCTGCGCAGCATACCCAACTCGTCACGAAGCGTGGCGAGTTGCTCCTGTTGCCCCGTGGTGCGGCTGGCCAGGGCCAGATGCGACCCGATCGCCACGGCCAAGGTTCGCAAGGTGTGCTCGGCGGCGTCGCGGGTGGATGTCGGGGGGCGCCGCGAGAGCGCGGTGAGGATGCCCAGCGCCGGTCCGTTGCCCGCATGCAGGGGGACCGCGAAGATGACGCGTCCGTCGGCGAGCGTATCCTGCTGGGCAGATCCCTCCAGGACGGTACGTTCTGCCAGGGCCTGGATCCGGCAGACGATCTCATCGCGGGGAGAGGAAGGGGTCGCATAGAGGACCATCAGTTCGGGCGACCAGACCTGGAGGTGCAGATCCTTCTCCTGGGCCTGTTCGTGCAGAAGACCGGCGAAGCCGGAACTGATCAGTTCGGCGGCACACATCGATTGACACGACTTGAGCATCATAAGGGTTCCTCGCGTCTTCCAGCTGCTCCGGCCGCGGACCCACCTTCCGCCCCAGGTGTTGCATACGTTGGAGTTGCTACCCAATGGGTCGGCCCGCGAGCTCCTTTTCTGTGATGCTCAGAAGGCCGAGTTGGCGGATCTGGGTGATTCGGTGCCCGACGGCTTAGGGGTTGGATGGATTCAGCCAGTCCAGTATCCTGCCGACACTGAATCCTCCATTTCCGTGTTACGTCTCCGCATAGGCAAGGGGAACGCAAATGAATGAACATGAGCTGCGGGGTGAGTGCCGCCGACGGCCGGTTCGGGAAGGTGGCTGGCCGAGGCCGGCCGGGTCCCGTGCGATTCCAGCGGGATTCGCCCTGCTGGCGCTGTCAATTCTGACCGGCGGGGAACCGGCCGATGCCCAAGATCGATCCGCCGCGGCCGGAGTGCCGCCCGGCGCCACGCTGGTGGAGAGTGTGGTGGCGGTCGTCGGTAACGAGCCCATCTTGCGCAGCGAGGTGGAAGCGCAGCTCGAGATGGCGATCTACAGCATGGGCCTGGATCGCAGTGATCAGGCCCGCGTCGCCGAGATACGTGAGCAGATCATCGAGCAACAGATCGATCAGCTGGTCCTCTATCAGGAAGCCCGGCTTCAGGAGATTCCGGTCAATCAGGATGAGGTGGTCCGCGCGGTCGACGAGGCCATTCTGCGCAACAAGCAGGAGATCGGTTCGGACGAGCAATTCCAGCGTCAACTCCAACTCGAGGGGTTGAGCGAGGACGACCTTCGCGAGCGCTACTTGCGTCAAGCCCGGCTGGAGATGATGGTGGGGCGCCTGATGCAGCGCGACCTCGGCGGGGAGATTCCACTGAGCGAGGAAGAGGTGCGGGCTTACTTCGAGGAGCACCGCGGCGACTTCCCGAAGCGCGATACCGCACTCCACTTGCAGCACATCATCATAGCCGTCCGTCCGGATTCGGTCTTGGTGGACAAGGCGCGGACGCTGGCCCTGGACGTCGCCGATCAGATTCGGACCGGCACCCTTGGCTTCGTGGAGGCGGCCAAGCGCTACTCCGACGATCCCAACGGCCGGACCGGCGGTGACCTGCGCCGCATCCGCCGCGGGGATCTGATCGATGGTATGGGTCGGGAGTTCGAAGAGTCGCTCTTCCGGCTCGATGAAGGGGGCCTCAGTGAGCCGCTGCCCAGCCCACTGGGATTCCACCTGGTTCGGATGAACGAGAAGGATCCGGCGGGTGAGTGGGTTCATCCGAGCCACATCCTGTTCCGTGTCCCCGTGGTGCAGGCGGATGTGGCGCGGGCCGAGGATCGCGCGCAGAAGGTGTACGAACGTGCGCTGGCCGGGGAGCCCTTCGACGCCCTGGCCCGGGCCCATTCGGATGAGCCCGAGTCGGCCGCGCGCGGGGGGGATGTCGGCTGGGTACCGCTGAGCAGCATGACCGGCCAAGCCGCCGAGCGCCTGCCGCATCTGGGCCCGGGAGAGATCGCGGCGCCCATGGCGGCGGATGGGTTCTTCCACCTCTTCCGGCTCGTGGAGCGGGACGCCGAGCGGGAGTTCTCCTTCGAAGAAGTGGCCGACGAGCTGGCCGACCTCGTGCAGGCGCAGAAACGGGAGCAGCGCTATGCCGAATGGGTTGCCGAGATCAAGCGGCGGCATCACATCAAGAGGTTCCCATGGGGTGAGAATTGATCAGGCGTTGCATTGGCTCTGCTTGGTCAAGAGCCGCTCGATGGCCATGCGAGCCTGCCGTGAGGGGCGGGTCTTGATCGACGGCCAGGCGGTGCGGCCGTCCCGCGATGCCCGCGCGGGGGAGGGCCTGATCCTGCTCGATCCCGCCCGTGTGCAGGCCAGGCACATCACCCTGTTGGAGGTGCCCACGCGGCAATGCAGCCGCAAGGAAGCCGGCCGCCGCTACCGCTTGGACCGCATTGAGGCGCTGGATGATGTCGCTTCTTCCTGGGGTGTGCCGCCGGAGGCCGAGGACGAATGATTACCTTTGATCGGGTGTACAAGCGATACCCTGAGGCCGGCGATCGGTGGGCGCTCGAAGACGTTTCCTTCCACATCGAGCCGGGAGAGATCGTGTTTCTGCTCGGCGAGAGCGGTGCGGGCAAGAGCACCTTGCTGAAGCTGGTCACCCTCGAGCAGAATCCCACGCACGGCAAGGTGCATGCAGTGGGCTTTGACAGCGAGGCGATCACACGATCGCAGATTCCCTATCTCCGGCGCCGCTGCGGGATGGTTTTCCAGGACTTCCGGTTGATCAAGGACAAGACCATCTTCGAGAACGTGGCCTTCTGCCTGCGAATGACCGGTACGCTCGAACGCGCGGTCATCACGCGGGCCGTGTCGCGGGTGCTGAACAGCGTCGGCATCTACGGCAAGCGCAATGCCTTTCCTCATCAGCTCAGCGGTGGCGAGCAGCAGCGGGCGGCCATCGGGCGGGCGCTCATCCACGAGCCCCCGCTGCTGCTGGCCGACGAGCCGACCGGCAATCTCGATCAGCAGACGGGGGCGGAGATCATGGTGCTGCTCGAGCAGTTCCATATGGCGGGAACCACGGTCATCGTGGCGACTCACAACCTTGAGTTCGCGCGTCGCTTTGCGACACGCATGATCACCTTGCATGAGGGCCGAGTGGCCGAGGATCTGTATCTGCGGCCCCATGGGACGGAGATCTATTGAAGACCTTGTTCTTCTTCATGCAGGAAGCGCGTTGCTCGCTTCGTCGCAACCTGTCGGCCAGCCTGGCCGCCGTGACGGCGATCGCGGCGGTTCTGTTCCTGTTGTGCCTGCTCATGCTCGTGAGCCACAACATCCTGCTGCTCGCGGATCGCCTCGGAGACCGCAAGGGTCTGTCGGTCTTCCTGGATACCGCCGTGACGGCGGAGCGCGTCGCTGAGCTCGAGCACCATTTCTCGAGCTTTCCCGAGGTGTTCTCGCTTGAGCGGGTCAGCCGCGCGGATGCCCTGCGCGACATCGAGGAGGATCTGGGGATCGAGGATCTCAGCGCCGCCATTGGGGAGAACCCCTTGCCGGATGCGTTCCTGATCCTGCCGGCCAAGGATGCCTCGGACGCGGCAACTCTCGCGCGGCTGGCGGCCGAGATCGAGGCCTACGACGGGATCGAGGATGTGCTCTATGGAGAACGCTGGGTGGCCGCGCTCGACCGGGGCCTGACGATGGTGCAACGGGCCAATGCCCTTACCGGGTTTCTCGCCGTGCTGGCCATCGTCCTGGTGCTGGGCAACACCCTGCGCTTGATCGTGCTGATGCGGGAGGAGACACTGGGCATCATGAAGATGATGGGGGCGACGGATGCCTTCATACGATCTCCGTTCATCATCGCCGGCGTGCTGCTCTGCATGATCGGAGCGCTGCTGGCCCTGCTGTTGCTCTATGCGGCCCACTTCGCCAGCGGCTACCTGTTTCCCGGTCTGCGCTTTCTCCCGGCCGGTTCGATCCTGCTCTTCTGCCTGGGTGTATCGGTCGTGGGCATGGCCGGGAGTCTCATGACCGTCGAGATCTCCATTCGTCAATTGGAGCGCCGGGGAGGCCATCTTGAGCGCTAGGAGCGCAACCGGCCGGAGGATGCTGTCGCGGCGCGGGAGCGCGGCGCCCTCGCCGGCGCCGCGCAGGCCGCCGGCCCGGCTGTTGTTCCTGGCGGCGCTGCTTCTGATTGTACTGCTGCCGCCGGCCGTCGTCTCGGCTGGCAGCTCGATGGAGGCCCTGATTCGGGAACGGCAGGCCGAGCTGAACGAGTTGAAGGCGAAGCTGGTCGCCAGCCGCGAACGGATCCTCCAACTGCAGGCCGAAGGCAAGGCGATCGAGGATCTGCTTGCCGAGTTGGAGCGCCAGCGTTCGAACGCGCAACGGTACCTGCATACGCTGGAGTTGCAGGCGCGGACCCTGGAGACCGACCTGGCCGCCCGGCAGAGCGAGCTCGATCGCCAGGAAGCACGGCTGGAGGCCAAGCGCGGCGAACTCGGCAGGGTCCTCGTGCACTACTACAAGCTCGGGAGCGTGCAGGCCGCTGAACTGATCGTGTCCTCGGGCACCTTCTCCGAGATCTTCGCCCGGACCCACTACTGGGGGCGCACCGTCAAGAAGCTCAGGGAGAGCGTTCTGGATGTGGTCGAGCAGCGGGCGCGGGTGGCGGCCGAGGTCGCGTCCATCGGCCAGCGGAAGGAGCAGGTGGCCCGACTCAGGTCGGAGCGCCAGCAGGAACTGGCTCGGGTCGCCGCGCAGCAACAGGCCCAGGAGCGCGCTCGCGAGCAGTTGCGCGGCGAGATCTCGCGCTACGAAGAGCAGACTCGCAAGCTGATGGAATCGCAGGCGCAAATCGAGCGCTTGATCCGGGACTCCCAGAGAAGCGCCGATTCCTTCCAGGGCCTGGGACTGAAGGGGCACAAGGGCATGTTGCCCTGGCCGGTGCGGGGCAGGGTCGTAACCCGATTCGGAACGCACGTGCATCCGCGCTACGGCACGCAGGTGAAGCAGAAGGGGGTGGAGATTGCGGCCGAGGCGGAGGCGCCCATCCTGGCGGTTGCCGCGGGAAAGGTGGCGTTTGCCGGCTGGCTGGGCGGCTACGGGCGGACGGTGATCCTGGACCACGGCCAGGGTGATTTCACGCTCTATGCCCATGCATCTTCGCTCGAAGTGGCCCTGGGAGAAGTGGTAGCCTCTGGTGAGACCGTTGCCCGCGTGGGAGATACGGATTCTCTGCACGGTAGCTGCCTCCATTTCGAGATCCGCCGTGGCCCCGACGCCGTGGATCCGTTGTTGTGGCTGCGACGCTGAGATTCCGGCAGACGGCCGGCAGATGAGCCTGTGCGGGGCTGGCGAGGGTGCCGGCGCGCTCTCGCGCCGCTGGATAGCAGGGGAAGGTGCCGTGACATCAGCGAACAGGGGAGAGAAGGCGAGAACCGGGGCGGGGTCCCGGTCGGCCGGCGGGGGCCCGGCGGCCGGCGGGGACCCGCCGGCCGATCGTGCTGCCGGCCAGGGTGGGTTGTTCGGTGAGCCGGAGAAAGGTCCCCCGAGAGGATCCCAGCCGGGCTCAACCGCCGGCTCGTCGTCCCCGGCGATTCCCGGCGATGCGTCGGATGTACCGGCGGATGCCCGGTCCGATGCCGGCCGGCTTCTCTTCGACCGCGTGCAGCATCAGGCGGCGGCCGTTGCCGCCCTGCGGTCGGCCTGGGAGCGCGGACGGGCGGCGCATGCGGTTCTGCTCTGGGGACCGGAGGGCGTGGGCAAGACGCGCGCCGCCCATGGGTTGGCACAGCAGCTCCTGTGCAGTTCCCCGGCCGCGCCCTGCGGCCGCTGCAGCGCCTGCCGGCAGGTGGGCCGCTTCACCCATCCGGACATTCACGTCATCCTGGCGGGCCGGGCCGAAGCCAGCGACCACCAGAAGGCGCTTGAAGCTTTTGCGGCGGATCTCTACCATTGCTGGGAGATGCCGGCAAATGCCTCGATTGGGATCGAGCGCATCCGGGCACTGAAGGCGGAGTCGTCGAAGACCAGGGTGGGGACCGGCAACCGGGTGATCCTCATCCGAGACGCCGAGAGGATGACAGCGGAAGCGGCGCAGGCGGCGCTGAAGCTCATTGAGGAACCGCAGGCGGGAACCTATCTGATTCTGACCTGTCGGGATCCGGAGCAGCTGCTTCCCACGATTCTCTCGCGCTGCCAACGGGTTCGATTCCGACCGCTCCCGACGAGCTACATTCGGGATGTGCTCGGACGACTCGAGCACAAACCGGACCGCAAGCGCAGCGGTACTGATGCGCTGAGTGCACTGGCGGCCATGGCCCAAGGCAGCCTGGGCCGGGCGCTGAGCATGGCGCATGAGGATCTGTTGGCGTTGCGCGCGCAGGGGCTGGACCTGTTCGAGACCCGGCTGGGCGACCTGTCAGCCGTGCGGGCCAAGGTCCGGCCTCTGGAACGGCCGCCGGGCAAGCATTGGAACCCGGAACGGGCCCGCGTCGTGGTGGATATTCTGATGCGGTGGTATGAGGATCTGTTGCTGGTGCGCGGTGGCGTTCCGGTGGAGCAGATCACGAATCTGGACCAGCGGGACCGGATCCAGGAGCGGGCTCGCCAGATCACCCTTGCGGAGATCAAACACCGGATTGCCATTCTCGAGGAGCTGCTCGCGGCCATCGGCCAGAATGTCAATCCGCTCCTGGCCTTGCAGACGGCGCTGTTGCGGGTGAATCGACTGAGCGACGGCAGCGGCCTGGAACCATAGATGCGCCGGGTGATCCGGCATTCAGGGAACGAACTCCATGACCTTTACAGATAGAGACGAGCAAGAATCCTCGGCCCGTGGGACTGCCCCCCGGGAATCCGCCCAACGGGGACGATCCCCGGTTGGCGCCGGCCGGCGCGAACGACGACGCAGCCCCGAGCCGCGTGAGCATCCCGAGCCGGACGGACCCTTCTACCATGTCGCCTTTCGCGGCGGCCGGCGGGAGGTGTTCGTCAACCCCAAGAAGATCGAGCTGAAGGCTCGCGGTGCGGTTCTGGTGGAAGCGGAACGGGGTCGCGATCTGGGCTGGATCGCCCTGTGTGACGGCGAGCAGCTGCGACGGCGCAAGGGCCAACCGGTGCGGGCGATCCTGGGGGTGGCGACCGACGAGGATGTGTCCCGGCTGGCCGTCCTGGCCGAGGAGGATCTGGAGGCGCTCGAGATCTGCCGGAGCCGGGCCGCCCATTTCAAGCTGGACATGAAGATCATTGACGCCGAGACGCAGTTCGATGGCAATCGCGTGACCTTCTACTTCACCGCCGAACGCCGGGTGGACTTCCGCGAGCTGGTGCGGGATCTGGCGAGCATCTTCCGTACGCGCATCGAGCTGCGCCAGGTAGGGGCCCGGGACGCCGCGCGGCGGTGCGATGGCATCGGGCCCTGCGGCCGGCAGCTGTGTTGTACGACCCATTTGCTGGAGTTCGAGCCGGTCACGTTGAAGATGGCCAAGGAACAGAGCCTCAGCCTGAATCCGGCCAAGATCTCCGGCGCTTGCGGGCGACTGATGTGTTGCTTGACATACGAGTGCCAGGCCTATCAGAAGGCGCAACGGGCCGCGCCGGCCGTGGGTTCGCGCTGGCATTTCGAGAGTCGGGATGTAGAGGTGCGCTCGCACGACATCGGCAACAACCGAGTGATCCTGGACGCCGGGGAAGGGGAGTTCTTCCCGGTCGATCTCGACGTTCTGGCCACGCGGGGCCGGCCGCTCCAGAAGCTGCCCGCGCAACCCACCGGCGACGATGATTGACACTCATGCCCATGTTCATCTGCCGCACTACGATGCAGATCGCGAAACGGTTCTGACCGGCAATTTCGCGGTCGGGCTGACCGGGCTGATCGAGATCAACATCGCCCGGCGAGACTGGTGGGCGGTCAAACGTCTGGTCGAAGCGGATCCCCGGATCGTGGGCACGGTCGGCATTCACCCGCATGAGGCCCGCCGTGAAACGCTGGCCGATCTGCGTGCCCTCGAGCCCGAGCTGCAGCATGCCGGAGTCGTCGCCGTGGGCGAAACCGGCCTGGACACCTTTCGCGACTATGCCCCGCTCGAAGACCAGCGCCGCCTCTTCCGGCATCAGATCGGCTGGGCCCGGGAGAGCGGCCTGCCGCTGGTTCTGCATTGCCGCAACGCATTTCCCGAGATGTTCGCGCTGATCGACGAGGAAGGGCGCGGCCGGGTGCGAGGGGTGTTCCACTGCTTCTCCGGCGACCGGGAGCAACTGCGCGAGGTGCTCGCCCGGGGGTTCCACGTCGGGTTGGGCGGTGCGGTCACCTATGCTCCCGGGCGATGGCGGGACCTGTTGCCGATCCTGCCGCGCGAACGAATCCTGTTCGAGACCGACTGTCCCTATCTGCGGCCGGCCCCCGATCGAAAGGGCCGCAATGAACCGGCCTTCGTGTTTGCGACGGCCGAGTTCGTCGCCGGCCTGCTGGGGCAGGAGCCGGAGGCGCTGATCGGACAGGCGGATGCCAACGCCGCCGCCCTCTTCTCGCTTCCCAAGACCCTGCTCGCGGCCGTTGCGGACGGGGAGGTTCGGTCCCCGGTGGATGGGCGATCGGAGAGAACGCCATGATCGGCGATACCCCGGACGCATCGCCGCCGTCCCCGCAGTCCCCTGCGCCCCCGGCCGCGTCACCGGCGCAAGTCGCGGATACCCGCGGCTACCTGCGTGCTCATGGGATCGTGCCGCGGAAGCGGTGGGGCCAGAATTTTTTGATCCGCCCGGCCATTCTCGATCAGATCGTCCATCGTTGGGATCTGTCGCCCGGATCGGCGGTATTGGAAGTGGGCGCTGGGGCCGGGTCGCTGACGGCGCGTCTGCTGGCCCGGGGAGCCCGGGTGTTGGCAATCGAGCGGGATCCCCGTCTTTGCCGGCTGCTCCGCGAGCGATTCGCGGCGGAGAGTGCCGGCGGGCGTTTCGCTCTGATCGAGGGGGATGTTCTGGCGATCACCCGGGCGGAGTGGGCCGCTGCGGCCGAGCGGCTGCCGGGCGCAGGTACGATGACGGCAACTCCGCCGGGTTCGGCGGCGGCGACGGGTGCGGCCACAGCGGCCGGGGCGGCCCGCGGCTGGAAGTTCGTCGGGAATCTGCCCTATTCGATCACCACGCCCATCCTGGAATGGACCATTGGACAGAAGGGGGAGTTCGAGTGGGCGGCGTACATGGTCCAACGCGAGTACGCCGCACGCCTGCTTGCCTCTCCGGGCAGTTCGGCCTATGGTTCGCTGACTCTGTGGATGGGTTACCACTTCCGAGCGGAGAAGGAAATGGCTGTGGGAGCGGCCTGTTTCTGGCCGATCCCAAAGGTGGAGTCGGCCGTCGTCCGGTTGACGCCCTGGGACAGCCCGCCGGTCGAGGTTCCTTCGGCCGAGCCGTACGAGCGGGTGGTTCGGGCCGCCTTTGCGCACCGGCGCAAGATGGTGGGGGGGGCACTGAGCCTCGCGCTGGGCCTGTCTCGGGACGCGGTCGAGGCCATGTTGCGCAGCGCCGGATTGGATCCTCGCCAACGGGCCGAACAGTATGATGCCGCCAGCTTCGCCCGCCTGGCGCAGGCCTTCCAGGCGGCGCGGTCCGGAGGCGCCGGCCGCGACCAGACGCCGGAGCCGCGGGAGAATCAGGCCCACACGGGGCCAGGAGGGGAGAGGCCGAATGTCTGAGGGTATGATCGGAATCGTATTGGCGGGCGGGCTGGGCACGCGGCTCAGTCCCCTGACCAACGTGACCAACAAGCACCTTCTTCCCGTCCACGACAAACCGATGATCTACTACCCGATCGACACCCTGGTGCGGGCGGGCATTCGTGACATCCTGCTCGTGACCGGGGGCAACAATGCCGGGGACTTCCTGCGGCTCCTCGGGAACGGCAAGGAATTCGGGCTCGAGCATCTGGACTATGTCTATCAGGAGGGGGAAGGTGGCATCGCCGCGGCGCTTTCCTTGGCACGCTACTACGCCGAGGGCAAGCGCATGGTCGTCATCTTGGGGGACAACATCATCGAGGACGACATCGGTCCCCACGTGCGCGCCTATCGCGCTCAGCCCAAGGGCGCCAAGATCCTTCTCAAGGAGGTGTCCGATCCGGAACGCTTCGGCGTCGCCGAGATCGATGGAGATCGTGTCATTGGAATCGAGGAGAAGCCGGCGCAGCCCAGATCCCACTATGCCGTCACCGGGATCTATATGTACGATGACCGGGTCTTTTCCATCATCGATGGGCTGGAGCCATCCCAGCGGGGGGAGCTCGAGATCACCGATGTCAACAACAGCTACATCGGCACCGGAGATCTGACCTTTGACTTCCTCCAGGGATGGTGGACCGATGCAGGGCAGTTCGAGTCTCTGCTGAGAGCCACCCTGTTGGTGGCCAAGAAACGGGGCGCGCTGCCGGCCGCCCTGCTGGACGGCTAGGCGTGGGGTTCACGGCCATGGGTGACTCGGGTGGGGAACCGGCGCCGCTGTGGATGGCCACGTCGAGATGGGGGCCGATCGCGTGAGGCGCACTGGGTTGAAGGACGGGCACAGTGGCGGATGCCGGTGGGCGACCGTGACGGCCCTGTTCCTCGGGATCTTGGGGTGCGGGACCGTGGCGGCGGCCGAAACGAGCCTGTTCGCCAAGTGGGGCATCGCTCCCTCCTACCGCACCGAATTCAAGGCGGGCGAGGCTGACCGGGAATGGCGGCAGACCTTCAATCTGAATCGCGGCAGCCGCTATGTCGATTTCGAGTCCAGATTCGCATCGCAGCGCCGCGAGAACGAGCGGCGCAACAACTTCGAACGCGGGGACGACAAGCTGTTCTTCAGCCTCGGCCGGCCGGTGGGTTTCGGCACGTTGAACCTGGAGACCGCGTTTCAACGCCTCTCGGACAAGACCGATCGCTCCAAGACGACCAGTACCGATGACGCGGTCGATTTGGCGGGCAAGTTCGCGCTCCACAAGCGCGAGGGCTCGTCGGTGAATCTGAATGTGGCCACCGGGTTCCTCAATGAGGTCAATGTCCAGGAGCGCTACGGGGCCCGCTCGACCGTCGACTCGACCACGGCCTCCGGCTGGACCGGGGGCGCCCAGGTGGATGCCCAATGGAGCCCGGCAAGCACGGTGTCCTTGGCCAGCAGCGCTTCCTTCGACGGCGTCGTGCAGAACTCCCAGACGATACGCTACGAGTTCGAAGGAGATGAGGTGGCGGTGACCGAACAGGGCCATACGGACCGTTCGCACAATCAGACTATGCGCGGGTCGTTGGAATGGACGAGGCATGCGATGCTCTCGATGTCCATCCAAACCCTTTACTCGGATGCGGTCAGCCAGTACTACCAGGCCACGGAGCAGGCCCAGGAAACCAAGTCGATCTACCAGGGCTCCACGACCATTCGTCTCTTCGGCGAGAAAGCCAAGAAGTTCGGGTACATCCTCGAGTACTACTCCAACGAGAACAAGACCGAGTACGACCTGGCCACCAATGCGCGGCAGAATACGAACGACGACATCATGCTTGACGCCTTCTACACGATGGGCCGGATTCCGCTGCTGGGTGCCATTCCGCTGGTGGCGGGCTCGGAGCTGAAGGCGCGGTTCATCACGTCCGAAGGCCGGGTGGCCACCCAGGGAACCGCCTCCTATGATACCAAGCGGCTCGACTTCTCCTCTGAGCTGCGGCGGTCGCTGGGGAGGCGATTCGAGTTGGTCGCGAAATACAAGGAGTCCCTGACTCAGGATCTCTACGACAACCGGCAGATCGACAAGGATCGCTTGCGCACCGAGGTGACCACCACGGTCAAGTACCTGCCCTCGGCAACATTCAATGCCAATCTCACCTATACGGCCAAGAACGAAGAGACGATCGAGGTGCCGGATGCGTCGGCGGCCCAGACACAACGCCAGGAGGACTACAACGTGCAGGGCAAGTACACCGTGCTCCTGCCGCACGATGTCTCCGTCACCCAGACCCTTCAGCTGGGGGCGACCTACACGTTCTACATCTTCAACGAGGAGCAGAACTCACTGACGCGCAACAACCGCGTGGTGAGCGAATTGCTCGTGCCGGTCTATGACAACACCGAGATCCGACTTCAGCACAGTTTCCGGCGCAATGACAGCGGCTCCTACCTCTACTCCGAGAATCTGGGAGGGCGCACCTACAGCAAGACTCGTGAGCGCGTTACCCAGAACCTCAAGGTGTCCATGCGGTATGATATCGTCAAAGGGTTGTACGTGACCGCCCAGGAGGTGATCGACTGGAGCTACAATACGACCGTCGCCACGGCGTCTACCCGGGTTACCGAGAAGTACGAATTCACCGCCGAGGCCGGCATCACGCACGACTTCTCCAATGGCATTCGTCTGCGGGCCTCGGCCCAGCGCATCAACAGCAGTGTCAAGGATGACTTCTATCGCGTAAACGCGAGTATGGAGAAGAGATTCAAATGAGATTGGCACGAGCAGTTCCAGCCCGTCGCGTGCGGGGCCGCGGCTGTGCGGCGCCTGAGATGGCCGGCCGGGAGCGGCTTCCCCGGGTTCCTCGCGCGGGGCTCCCGCGGACGCTCATCTTCGCGGCACTGACGGCGGCCGCCGGTCTGTGGATCGGCGCCGGCTGCCTGTTCGATCCGCGGCCGGCCGGCGATCCGGGCGATGACTCGGTTTCGGTCGTCTGGGTCGATCCGACGACCCTGGGAGACGCCCTGGGCAACATGAGGCGGGCGCTGGAGGCCAAGGCGCTCTCCAATTACGGACGATCCTTCAATGAGGGTGGGCCGTTCGACCTGGTCTTCGACGTGTCCGATGAAGGCGAGCTCGGGGATCTGAGCCAGTTTGCCACCTGGACCGGCCTGGATGAGGAACTCCGCATGGATGGGATCATCGAAGCGGCCGGCGAGAACACCGTCGTCGAGGTCGAGTGGGTGTTCGCCGCCGAGACCGATTCGGTGGACGAGTCGGTCAGCGAACGTTACTATAAGGACTTAGGGTACAACCTGACCTTCACGAAGGGTGGCGCGCAGGTCACCTACTCCGGTTCGGTCGATCTCTGGTTCGAAGACAACGGTTCCGGCCTCTGGTACATCTCGAGGTGGATCGACAAGCGGACCCATCCCACCCACAACACTTGGGGATGGCTGAGAGCGAAGAACACGGTCGAGTTCTAGCGCACTTCCCGCGGGCCGACCCCGGGCGCTGACCAGGCCGATCCTGCGAACTGCTTGATCGGCAATCTGTTATACTTCCTGCTCGGCATGAGCGCCGGAGCGAGATCAATGGCGGAAACCTGCCAGGCGGCGTGAGGTTAACAGTCCTGGATCCAGGCACCGCCACCGCTCGACGATAGGTGGCACAGATGTCAACCGTTCAGTCTCAGGCGCAATGATTGCGGCTCTTACCTCACGGTCAGCCGCCTTCTTCTGCCACCTCAGGCAAGGAGACCTCCGCAATGATTTGGATCGCCCGCATCACTGGAGTGGGGCTCGTCCTGGCCATGGCCGCGGCCCTGACCGGCTGTCCCTTTTCGACCAGTCCGGATGACAAGGCTCCGCCGGATCCGGTGCAGTCTTTCGTGCCGCGGACTTCGGTCGCCAACCTCCTCGAGAATCTCAAGGCCGCCTACGACGAGCGGGTCCCGGCCGAGTATGAGAGTCTGCTGGCCAGGGATTTCGTCTTCGTGTTCTCCGACCTCGACCAGACCGATCCGACCGTGCCTTCGGATGACCTCACTCGCGAGGACGAGGTTCGCATTCACGAATCGATGTTCGACGCCACGCTGGTTCAGACTCTGACACTGAGATTCCATTACGACATCCAGGAGCTGGAGATCGACGAGGAGTACACGACCGAGAATGACACCATCTGGACGCTGTATGTCACCAATGTGTACCTGTATCTGTACGGCGGTACGCCGCAGCACCCCAACGAACCGGAAGGCTACGAACTCGATGGCGGCGTCGAGCAGCTCTGGTTCCGCAAGAATTCCTGGACACACTCGAACGGAAGTCCTATATGGACTATCATGCGCTGGAAGGAACACAATTTCGGAAGCGGTGTGGCGTTCGCGGAGGTCCGGCCGCAGCCCTAGGTGCTCTTGATCTGAGGTGGTTCGGCGGTGAGTTCCAAACGCAGGCAGAGCAAGAAGACCAAACAGATTCGGAGATATCCAGGGGGTCCGGGCCTGCGGTGGCTCGGACCTCTCTTCGTGGCGTTCGTCGCCGGGGCGCTGGTCGTCTATGTTCTCATTTCGGGGGGGCATGTCGAGCCGCTGGGCGTCGATCTGACGCTCGCCCAGGAGAAGATGCTCCGCCAGACACGTGTGAACCTGCTCAGGACCATGCTGGATTCGCAGGCGCGCTGGAGCCATCTGAGCGAGGCGGAACCGCTGGAGTGGGAGGGTACGCTCCCGGATTCGGTCAGCCTGGTGCAGTGGAACGCGCGTGTCACCCAAAGCGTCCGTGACCTGGGCTTCGAGGTCCTGGCAGGTCGTGAAGAGGTCATTCCCCGCGCCGGGCGCTGGCCCCTGCAGCGCCTGACCCTCGAGATCGGCGACGCCGGACTCCTGATGGGCCGGGTCAGCGTCGAGATGCCCCGTTCCCCACACCTGCCGCAGCCATTCTAGACCGCCGGGGGGCATTTTTGCTCCTCGCCGACCCTGGTGGGGAGAATGCGGTTGACCCGTGTGGCGGCGCTCAAGTAGACTCTCACGTCTGTGTTCATTCTGGTCAGAGTGTGCGGCGGAGGAATACCTTATGGGTGGCAACAATCGGTGGAAGGTCTTGAGCCTGATCGTCTTGCTCGCGCTTTCCGCCTATGCGCTTTGGCCCTCGGTACGGTACTACACGATGTCGACCGAGGAGCTGCGGGCGCTTCCCAGTGAGAGGGCCGAGAGCCTGCGCGATGACGCGCTCAACCTTGGTCTGGATCTCCAGGGCGGCATGCACCTGGTGCTCGAACTCGATCGCAGTACGCTCCAACCGGCGGAGGTTCCCGCGGCGATGGACCGGGCCATCGAGGTTCTTCGCAACCGTGTGGACCGTTTCGGTGTGGCCGAGCCGAACATCCAGCGCCAGGGCGAGGACCGCATCGTGGTCGAGCTGCCCGGGTTGCTCGACAAGGAGCGCGCGGTTCGCCTGATCGGGCAGACGGCCCTCCTGGAGTTCAAGCTCCTGAAGAACGAGAACGAGGCGCGCCGGTTGATCGAGCGGATCGATCGGGCGTTGGCCGTTCGGACCGTGGCAGCCGACGCGGACTCCGAGGAACTGGCCTACACGCAGCCGCTCCTGGAGCGGATGCCTTTCTGGCCCGACATGCCCTTCGGGGGGGCGTTCTTCCCCGAGTCGGAGAAGGAAGAGATCGACGCGCTGCTCGCCAGCGTGGACGCCGACTCGCTCCTTCCGGTGGACGCGCAGCTGCATTGGGGCAAGGGACCGGAAGCCTACCAGGGCTATCTTGGCCGCGTGCTCTACGTGACGGACCGGCGTGCCCAGATGGACGGCAGCGGCGTGGCCAATGCCGCCCGCCGGATCGGCGGGGATCCGACCCGGCCGAGCGCCTCCAGCGTCAGCCTGAAGCTCAATGCCCAGGGGGCCCGTAAGTTCCGCCGGGTCACCTCGCAGAATGTCGGTCGCTACCTGGCCATCGTGCTCGATTCCCTGGTCGCGTCGGCCCCTCTCATCAAGGAGCGGATCGCCAGCACGGAGGCCTCGATCACCGGCAGTTTCACCGATGACGAAGCCAAGGATCTGTCCATCGTGTTGCAGGTGGGCGCGTTGCCGGCGGAGATCAACATCATCCAAGAAATGACGGTCGGCCCGTCCCTGGGAGCGGATTCGATCCGGATGGGTGTGCGGGCGGCCCTCGTGGGGGCGATCTTCGTCGTGCTCTTCATGCTGATCTACTATCGGGGATGCGGTCTCCTGGCGATTCTGGCGCTGACGCTCAACATGATCTTCCTGCTCGCGGCGCTGGCCGGGATGCGGGGGACCCTGACCTTGCCGGGCATTGCCGGTATGGTGCTCACGATCGGCATGGCGGTGGATGCCAATGTGCTGATCTTCGAGCGCATCCGTGAGGAGCTGCGGACCGGCAAGAAGGTGCGCAGCGCCGTCGAGGCCGGTTACAACCGAGCCTTCCGCACGATCCTGGATGCCAACGTGACCACGTTGATCAGCTCGGGAGTGCTGTGGTGGATCGCCAGCGGCCCCATCCAGGGCTTCGCGACGACCCTGTTCATCGGCATCCTGGCGAACCTGTACACGGCGGTTCTGGTCACGCGCCTGATTCTTGAGTCTTGGAGCAGCCGCAAGGGTGTCGAATCGATTTCGATCTAAGGGGGCCGTGGGCATTGGCTCCGGCAGGGGCTGCCGGAGAGAGGCCCTGCTATCCTTCAAGGAGAGTACAGAACGATGTTGACCATCTTCACGGATACGCGGTTTGACTTCATGGCCAAGCGCCGGGGGGCCTACATCGTCTCGGCGGTGTTCATCCTGGTCGGCATCATCTCGATGGCGATGCACGGCGGATTGCGGATGGGCATCGACTTCGCCGGGGGACGCCTGATCGAGGTGCGCACCACGGAGCGGATCTCGGTGGAGGATACGCGGACCGCCGTCCAGGCCGCCGGGTATGACACGGCCGAGATTCAGGCCATCCGGGGCACGAATGACATCCTGATCCGCATTCCCGACGATTCCGAGCAGGAAGGGGGGGCGGCCTCCCCGTCGGCGCGTATCATGACCGCGCTGCGCGAGGGAGCCGGCGTAGCCGGGGTGGAGCTGCTTCGCGAAGAGCTCGTGGGAGCCAAGGTCGGCCACGAGATCCGTCAGCAGGCCTTCTGGGCGATCCTGCTGTCGCTGGGCTTGATCCTGATCTACATCGGCTTCCGCTTCGAGTTTCGCTTCGGCCTGGGCGCCGTGGCCGCGCTGGCGCATGACGTCCTGATCACACTGACGTTCTTCTCGCTCTTCAACAAAGAGATTACCATGCCGGTGGTGGCGGCTCTGTTGACCATTGCGGGCTATTCGATCAACGATACGATCGTTGTATTCGACCGGATCCGCGAGCAGCTCGTCAAGCTGCGCCGCGAGCCGTTCTTCAATGTGCTGAACATCAGCATCAACCAGACCCTTTCGAGGACGATCATCACGGCGGTGACGACCCTCTTCACCGCGCTGGCTCTCATGATCTTTGGCGGCGAGGTGATCAAGGACTTCGCCTTCGCCATGACCGTGGGGATCGTCGTGGGCACCTATTCCTCGATCTTTGTCGGTAGTGCGCTCGTTCTGGAGCTTCGCCAGGCCCGGGAGGCCAGGGGGAAAGCGTAGACTGGAGCCGTATCGCGTTACGCCCTTGAGGGTTGGCGCGGTCTCGCAATCCTGCACCGCCGGGCCGTGCGAATCGAATGCCTGGCGTCCCCCCCCGGATCGGCAGTCCGATCCGCATCCATCGATTCCCAGCACGATCCTATCCGCCTTTGGCCGGCAGCCGGAACCGCCTGTGACGGCAAGTGTTTGACCATGCAAGAGATGCGGGTAGAATCGTGCCGCATGGGCAGTTGGAGTGCCGGGGCCGGCACCGGGACGCTACCCGGGGCGATCGGAGGTGCAACGGTGAGGACAGGCGGGCTTGCGGGCCTGGGGCCGATCGGGTTGCTGGGCTGGGTCGGTTGGCTGGCCCTGATGATCGTTCAGCCCCCCCCCGCGCGGGGGGAGGATGCGCTGACTCCCGGCCTGACATTGGCGCGCCTCAAGTATGGCGGAGGGGGGGATTGGTACAGCAATCCCACCTCCTTGCCGAATCTCGCACAGGCCCTTCAGGAGCGCACCCCGATCCCGATCGCACAGCTTCACGAGGCGCGCGTAGCGCCGCTCGATGAGGCGCTCTTCTCCTACCCGTTCGTGTACGTGAACGGGCACGGGAAGATCGGCCTTACCGAGAACGAGATTGCGCGGTTGCGCCGTTATCTGCTCGAAGGCGGTTTCCTGTGGGCGGATGACAACTACGGCATGGACGAGAGTTTCCGGGTCCTGCTGAGAACGATGTTTCCCGACCGCGACCTGGTCGAAGTCCCGTTCGATCATCCGGTCTACCATGCGTTCTACGAGTTTGAGCAGGGTCCGCCGAAGATTCACGAGCATGACAAGAAGCCGCCGCAAGGCTTCGGGATCTTCGACCGCGGGCGCTTGGTCGTCTATTACACCTATGAGGCCGATATTGGGGACGGCATCGAGGACGAGGGCATCCACGACGATCCTCCCGAGAAGCGGGAAGAGGCCATGCGCATGGCGATCAACGTGGTCATGTATGCCATTGCCGGGGAAGCTTCGCCCCGTCCGTTGGGAGCGGCGGCAGCGGGCGGCCGGACTCCGCGCCCGCCAACCTCGCCGGGCGGCGTGACGGAATGAGGATCGGATCAAGAGGACTCCAGCCATGAATGCAAGCCCTCGTTTCACCCCCGAGCTCAGGCGCGCGGCGCGCGCGATGTACATTCGTTCGCTGGCCGAGGCGTGGGCGCGATGGGCGGCCTGGTGCCTTCCCGGGCTGGCGCTCCTCTTCTTGATCGGCGTGTTGATGCCCCCGCTGCGCCTTTGGTCGGGGGTGATGGCCGGGCTGGCCGCCCTGTGGGTCGTGGGCAGCACGGCAGGGATCCTGGTGCCCGCCATCCTTGGGCGCTGGGGCCTGCAGCGCTACGCCCTCTGGATCGAGGATCAGGGGGGGCTGAAGCGCAATGAGCTCATCAACGCCGTGCAACTCGAACGCGATCGGGCCCGATGGAGGAGTGATCCCATTTCGTTGGAGTTGATCGAACGTTCCATCCGACGAGCGGCTGACCGGTTGCGTGACCTACCCCTGTCGCGGCTGCATGCCCGCCGGCGCATCCTACCGCGCGCCGGCCTCGGTCTCCTGGCGCTGGTTCCGATCCTGCTTCTTTGGATTCTTGCTCCTCTGACCTTCGGCGATACCGTGCGACTCTTTCTCGCGGCCGGTGATCCTTCGGTGGTTCCCGCGGTCGCGATCTCTGTGCACCCGGGAGACCTGAAGGTCGAACGCGGCGCATCGGTCTCGATTGAGGCCACCGTCGCCGGCCGGCGGCGCCCGGCCAAGGCCCATCTGGAAATGCGCCGTCCCGGAGGGGAGTGGAACCGGGTGGACATGCTCTCGATCGGGATGGCTGGCACGGGGAGCGCCGACCGTGACCGCTATCAGTTCGTGGCGAGCAACCTGAACGGCGACCTCGAGTACCGCGTGCGGGCCGGATGGGCCCAGAGCGTGCACCATCGCATTCACGTGCTCGATCGGCTGCAAGCGCTGGGCTACCGCAAGCTGTACCGTCCGCCGGAGTACACCGGCCTGCCCGAACAACGCGAAGTATCATCGACCGGAGACATGGCCGCGCTCTTCGGTACGGATGTCAATCTCGAGGTTCGGCACCGCCGCCCCGGCGCCACCGGGTTTCTGCACTTCTTGCCGGACGGTCCGCGCCGGCCGCTGACGGATGCCGGCAACGGCGCGCTCGAGGTCGGTTGGCGGATGCGGGAGAGCGGCGATTTCCTGATCCGCTTGCTGGACCCGGCGGAAGATGACCGGTGGGTCTCGGACACATTCCACGTCGAGGTCGTCCCCGACCTGGCACCCGCGATCCGGGTTCTCGCTCCGCGGCAGAACATCAAGATGCCGGCGGACATGATCGTGACGCTGGTCGTCGAGTGCCTCGACGATTTCGGCATCACCGAGTTGGCGATCGTGTATGGCCGCCCCGGCGACGACCCCCGCCGGGATGTACTGGCGGAGTGGAGCGGGCGGCAAAAGGAGGCCCGCGTCACCTACAACTGGAACATGGATGAGGTCGCGCTGCTGCCGGATCAGGAGCTGCATTACTTCCTTCAGCTCTCTGACAACGATCCCCTGAACGGGCCGAAGATGACCGAAACCGAGGTGTTCTCGGTTCGCTTTCCGAGCTTGGCGGAGATGTACACGGACGCCGAGCAGGGCCGCGAACAGGAAATCCTCTCCCTGGAAGAAGCGCTCACTGTTCAGGAAGATCTCCAAGAACAGCTGAAGCGGGTGGCGCAGGAGATGCTGCGGGAAGAGAAGATCTCGTGGGAGAAGAGTCAGGAGGTCAATGCCCTGCTCGATCAGCAGAAGGCATTGGCCGAGAAAGTGCAACAGATTCAGGAGTCCCTGGAGCAGTCCCGTGAGCGCATGGAGAATCAGAACCTTTTCTCGATGGAGATGATCGAGAAGGTTCACGCCATCCAGGATCTGATCAACCAGGTGCAGAGCGAGGAGTTCCAGAAGCTCGTCGAGCAGATGAACCAGGCGCTGCGGGAGATGAACCAGGCCGAACTGCAGAAGGCCATGGAACAGATGCAGGTGACCCAGCAGGAAATCACCGAGTCCCTGGATCGCACCCTGCAAATGCTCAAGCGTCTGCTGGCCGAAGAGAAGATCGACCGGATGTTGGCGGACATGCAGAAGCTGGCGGCCATGCAGGAGGCGATCAATCGCCAGCTCGAGGAGCGCCGCGAGGCCCAGGCGGCCGACCGGGACCCGTCCGCCGAGAGCGAGCCGCAGGGCGAGGCGGGCAGCGAGTCCGACCCGGACCGCATGGATGCGGAGCCCGGCGCGGAAACCGCCGAGCAGGAGCCGGAGGCGGAGTCCGGCGACCGGGATCAAGGCAGCGACGCCACCGAGCAGGCCGGGGACCAGCAGGATCCAAAGAGCGCTGCCTCCGACTCGCTCTCGGAGGACGAGCCATCTGAGCTGAGCAAGGAAGAGGCCGAGGAGTTGGCGCGACAGCAGGAAGCGCTGCGCGAGGAGTTGGAGAAGCTGCAGAAGGAGCTCGAGGAGCTGGCGCGGGAAACCGGCCAGGACTACGAGGAGCTTGCCAAGATGCTCGAGGAGATGCAGCAACAGCCATCTCAGCAGGAGACCCCCAAGCAGATGCAACAGGCGCAGGAGTTCATGGAACAGCTTCAGCGCAAGAATGCACTCAAGTTCGGTCGCAAGGCCAAGCAGGGGTTGGAGCAGATGCTCGCGAGCCTCATGGACATCAAGCAGGAGATCGACCTGGATGCCGTCGAGCGATTGGCCCAAAGGCTCTACGACACGGCCAATCGTATGGTCGTGGCCTCACTCCGCCAGGAAGAGGTGATCGAGGAAGCCGGGGGCACGGACGGGCCCCGTGATCTGGCGATCAGTGAGCAGCAGCTGGTGGAGGAGATGGCGGCCCTGAGCGATTCGCTCTATCTGATCGCCAGGGAGACTCCCATGCTCACGCGAACTCACCTGCGGGCGATGGGCGAGGCCCGCGGCGCCATGATCGAGACCCGCACCCTGTTCGAAACCGGCCGCCGCGCGCCGGCTCTACGGCGGGCGCGGGAAGCGACCGTGGCGGTCGATTACGCGGTCAAGATCCTGGTCGAGGCTGCCAGTCAGATGCGGTCGAACTGCGCTTCGACCTGCGCGAACCCATTCAACAAGATGCAGAACCTGACGGGCCAGCAGAGCGAGTTGAACCAACAGACACAGGACATGTTCCAGGGGATGCAGGCGCAGCGGCCCTCCCAGACCCAGCAGGAGGCCATGCTGGGGATGGCCGCCCGTCAAGAGATGATTCGCCAGGGGCTGGCGGAGGTTCGGGAGGAACTGGAGCAGTCGGGGAAGCTGATGGGCGATCTGGGCCAGGCCATCGATGAGATGGAGGAGGTTGTCCGCGAGATGCGCAAGCGCAATGTCGACCGACAGGTGATCGAGCGGCAGGAGCAGATTCTGAGCCGGCTGCTCAGCGCCCAGCGCTCGGTGCGCAAGCGCGATCAGTCCGAGGAGCGACAATCGCACGTCGGCGTGACGCCGCTCGATCGGGTCAGTCCCGAGGCGGTGGAGATGGGCGCCTCGCGCTCGGAAATCCTGCAGCGCTCCATGCTGCGGGGAGCGAACGATCCGGTGCCGGCGGAGTACCGGGGCATGGTGGAGCGGTACATGCAGGCGCTGCTGCGTGGGACCAGGCCGTAACCGCACAGCCGGCCTGCGGCGCAGCCGCGGCAGATCCGCGGGCATGCCCGCGGCCCGACTCATTGGGGGCGTGCCGCTGTCCGCTCCGTGATGAACCCAGCGGGCCTTCTCCCCGATGGAGTTCCGTGAGGATTGAGGGATGAAGCAGGTAATTCATCGTGCAGGACGCCATCGGCGAGGTTGCTCCCGGATGGCCCCGACGACGGGCGCCGGAGGGGGACGGTCAGGACGGCCGGGGCCCCCGCGGCGGTTCCTGGCGCGGGCGTGGGGAGCCATGGGCATCGTGGTGGCGGTTTCGCTGGCGGCCCTGTTCACCGGGGAGGCCTCCGCACAAGGGGTTCGCCGTTCACCCACCGAACTGTCCCTGAACAATGCCTTGCGCACGGCCAGTGCCCTGTACAAGGACGGCCACCATCAGGACGTGATCGACCTGCTCGCGCCCCTCTTGGTGCGTTACCCCGGCGAGGAACGTGTCATTCGGGTTCTGGCCGACGCCTACGCCAAGGTGGGTGAATACGACCGGGCGGTCGCCCTCTATCGCGATGAGATCAGCCGATCGGGGGGGCGGGATCCCGGGATGTGGAATCTGTTGATCTCGGCCCAGCGGGAGGCCGGTCGCTGCACCGATGCGGTCGATACCCTGCTCGCGATCCTGGAGCGGAACCCCGGGTGGGTGTCGCGCTTTACCGATCAGCTGGAGCTCGTCGTCACCGACAGCGCGTGCGGCCGCCCGGGACTGGCCTACCTGGAGCAGCAGATCACGGACGCGGATCCGCTGCCGCCGGGATGGCCTGAACTGCTCGGGCATGCCTACCTTGTCCTTCAGCGGTATGAGCAGGCCCTGGACCTGTTCGCGGACATCGATCGAGCCCACCGGCATCGCGGGCAGTATGTGTACAACCTGGCCAGGATGCTGGCCCAGCGCGGCGAGCTGGAGGCGGCCATCGCGGCCTACGATTCGGTTCTGACCTTCGCCAATCTGCGGCAGTTGCGGGAGCCGGCCATGTTCGAGCGGGCGGTTCTGCTGGAACGGTCGGGCCGCTGGGCGGATGCCGCCGAGCGCTACGAAGAGATCGGCAAGCAGTACCCGGATACGCCCCTGGGGATGCGCGCGGAGCTGGCGCGGGCGGGCCTCTACCTCGGGCCGCTGCAGGACTTGGAGAAGGCGCGGGACGCCTTTCGGGCGGTGCTGGATTTCGTCGAGAGCCGTCCGAAGAACTCCGGCCTGCGGGCGATCCAGGAGGAAGCCCGAATGGCCCTGGCCGAATGCGCCCTGCGAACCGGGCAGTTCACCGAGGCCGATTCGGCCTATGCGCAGATCGAGCGCGAGTCTGCCGACGGAACGACCAAGGAGCAGGCCGCCTTCGCGCGCGCGCAGGTGCTCTTCTTCCAGGGACGCTTTCCGGAAGCCGAGGAGGCCTACTTCGGGATCACGGACGACTACGTGGGTGGCAGTTGGGTCAACGATGCGTTTGCGCAGGCGCTGCTCCTCGGGGAGTTCGGGACGCGCGCTCCAGGACAGCTCAAGATGCTGGCGCAGGCCGCCTTCGAGCGTCTGCGGGGTGATCTGGATGCGGCCGAGGCGTTGTGCCAGGCGGCGCTTGCGGATTCGAGCCAGGTCCTGCTGCGCGATCACATCCGGGCCTTGCAGATTGAGCTGCACGGAGAGCGCGCCCAATGGGCGGAGGCCGACTCCCTCCTGCAGCTGCTGCTGGAGAGCGACCCGCATCCGCGCGTGGCGGCCGACGTGATCTTCTGGCTCGGACGCGAGGCGGAGAAAGACCCTCGGCGCTGGGAGCAGGCGCTGCAGTATTACGAGGACGTCATTCTGCGCTATCCCGATTCCTTTGAAACCCGCCGTGCCCGCGATCGCCTGCGCGCGATGAGTCGTGAGATCGACAGATCGTAGGGGTTTGAATTCGAGGGCGGCGCGAAAACGGTCTTGAGAAGTGGGTTCACTGCCACCATGGAGCTGTGTATGGGTGTGAGAAGCCGGATGCATCGAGTGGGCCGTCACGCCAGGCGAGTCGTCCTGAAATGGAAGCCCGCCCTGCTCATCAGCGCGGGAATCCTGTTTGCCGGCGCCAGCGGGGCCGCGGCTCGTCTGTTGGTTCCAATGGATCTGACGCAGACCGACCACTTGAAGGCCTATGGCCTGGCCTACTTCGCCCTGGAGCAGGGTGAGGATGTCGAGTGGTTGCTCAACTACCGGGGCGGGTCGTTTTTGATCGAAGACACCCCGGCCAACCGCCGCGCGGCGCTCTTGATGGGTGTGCGCCTCGAACGGACGACCCCTACCGATGAGGCGACCCTGTATGCACAGATCGAGTCGGAGAACATGGAGATGATCCTGCTCGAGACGGCTCCCCAGGTGGCCGTGTATGCGCCGCCCCACAACGATGAGCCCTGGGATGACGCCGTCGTTCTGGCCTTGGAGTACGCGGAGATCCCGTTCACACGGCTATACGATCAGCAGGTCCTGGCCGGCGACCTGTTCCGCTACGATTGGCTGCATCTGCACCACGAGGATTTCACCGGCCAGTACGGGAAGTTCTATGCCGGTTTTCGTCACGCGTCTTGGTACCAACTGCGGCAGACGCGCCTGGAGGCCGCGGCCCGGAAGGCCGGCTTCGACAAGGTCTGGCAGCACAAACATGCCGTTGTGGCCCGGATCAAGCAGTTCATCGCCCAGGGGGGGTTTCTCTTCGCGATGTGTTCGGGCGCCGATACCTTCGATATCGCGCTGGCCGCCCAGGGCATCGACATCGTGGATACGGTCTACGACGGCAATCCGGCCGATCCCAGCGCCCAGAGCAAGCTCAACTTCGACAACTGCCTGGCCTTCGAAAACTTCCGGCTGGAGATGAATCCCTACATCTACGAGTTTTCCAATATCGACATGAGCGACTACTCGAAGCTGCGCGGACCGGAGGCGGACTACTTCGTTCTGTTCGAGTTCTCGGCCAAAGAGGATCCGGTGCCGACCATGCTGACGCAATGTCACGTGGATCTTGTCAATGGGTTCCTGGGCCAGACCACGAGTTTCAATCGGGAGACCGTGAAGTCGTCCGCGCTGATACTCGGGGAGGTGCCGGGTACGTCGGAGGTCAAGTATCTGCACGGGAACTTCGGCAACGGAACCTGGACATTCTTCGGGGGGCACGATCCAGAGGATTATCAGCACCGCGTCGGCGACCCGCCCACCCAACTCGAGCTGTACAAGACCTCGCCGGGGTACCGGCTGATCTTGAACAACGTGTTGTTCCCGGCTGCCAAGAAGAAGGAGCGCAAGACCTAGCCGGCGGGCCAATCCCGCCGCCCGGTCACCGGTCGCCGGTCACCGGAGACCGGCGCGGCTGACGGTGCCGCCGGAGCAGCTGCTGTGCCGGGATCGACCGCTGATCGAGCAGTACCGTGGGCACGTCATCCAGAGGAGAGGATCATGACGCAACGCCATCCGCCGCTGCCCCATTGGGACCTGTCGAATGTGTATCCCGGCCTGGAGGCCGCGGAGTTCCTGGCCGATTGGGGGAAGGCCGAGTCGCGGCTTTCCAGCCTGGAGGCCTATGTGGCCCAGGCCGGCGTGAAGCGGCTCGAGTCCCCGCCGGGGGATCTGACGGCGGCCAAGGATGTGCTGGAGCAGATGCTGGCGCGTCTGGACGAGCTCTTGATGCTGCTTGCCACGATGGGTGCCTATGTGCACAGCTTCGTATCGACCGACTCCTACGATCATGCGGCCAGCAAGCGGCTCAGCGAGCTGGAACTGCTTCAGGTGCGTGGCGAGAAGCTGCTCACCCGGTTCCAGAGCTGGGTCGGCTCGCTGGGTCATGCCGCCCTCGACGAGCTGGTCGGCATGTCCGCGCAGGTCACGACCCACCGGCAGGTCCTGGATGACATCGCCACGCGCAGCCGCTTCCTCATGCAGACCGAACTGGAGGATCTGGCCGCCGAGCTGCAGCTTTCGGGGGGCGGTGTGATGTGGAAGCTGCAAGGCAATGTGACCAGCCAGCTCAAGGTCCCGTTTGAGCGCAATGGGCAGGCCGAGGAGCTCCCCATGACGGTGCTGCGCAATCTCGCCTCGGATCCGGACGAGGACACTCGCCGGCGGGCCTACGAGACCGAATTGCAGGCCTGGGCCTCGATCCGGGAGTCGATCGCCTTCTCCCTCAACTGCGTGAAGGGCTCGGCCGTGACGCTCTGCAAGTGGCGCGGCTATGAGGATGTGTTGCACGCCGCCCTGCTGCAGAATCACATCGACCGGCCGACACTGGATGCGCTGCTGGGCTCGATCCGCGAGTACCTCCCGCAGTTCCGCCGCTACCTGCGCAGCAAGGCGGAGAAGCTGGGCAAGGAGAAGCTGCCCTGGTGGGACCTGTTCGCGCCGGTCGGGCGGGCCAATCCAAGCTATTCGTGGGAGCAGGCCCGCGACTTCATCCAGGAGCAGTTCAGCGGATTCACCCCTGAACTGGCGCAGTTCGCCCGGCATGCCTTTGATCACGACTGGATCGACGCCCAGCCGCGGGATGGGAAGCGCGGGGGCGCGTTCTGCATGCGGGTGCCGGGTGTGGAGGAGTCCCGCATCCTGGCCAACTACGATGGCAGCTTCGACCAGATGGTCACGCTGGCTCACGAACTCGGCCACGGATACCACAATCATTGCCAAACAGGGCTGCCGATCATCCTGCGGGGAGCGCCGATGGTGTTGGCCGAGACCGCCTCGATCTTCTGTGAGACCATCGTGTTCAACGCGGCCTTGGACGCAGCCTCCGCGGACGAACAGCTCTCGATTCTGGAGAACCAGCTGCTGGGCGCCACGCAGGTGACGGTGGACATCTCCTCGCGTTTTCTGTTCGAATCCGAGGTTGTCGGCCGCCGCGCCGCGGCCGAGCTGAGCGCGACGGACTTCTGTGACATCATGCTCGATGCCCAGAAGCAGACGTACGGCGACGCACTCGACCATGACCATCTGCATCCGTACATGTGGCTGCTCAAGCCGCACTACTACTACGGGAATCTCAACTTCTACAATTTCCCCTACGCCTTCGGGCTGCTCTTCGGCATGGGAGTGTATGCCCTCTACCAGAAGGAGGGGGATGCCTTCGTTCCGAGATACCACGAGCTGTTGCGTAGTACGGGGGCGGGGGAGGCCGCGGATCTGGCCGCTGGTTTCGGGATCGACATCCGGTCGCCGGCGTTCTGGAAGGGCAGCCTGGATCTGATCGTCAAGCAGATCGACCGCTACTGCTCATTGAGCGTCTGATCCGGATCGGGGTAGAAGGCGCCGTCGATGCCCAGGCCCCAAGCCTGGGGGCCGCGCTGCATGCTCCAGATGCGATCGTTGCCGCCGAGGCCGCCGGTGGCGTAGCGTTCCACGGCGAGTCTCCCAGCGGCAGCGGCTCATACAGGTAGTGATCCCGGCCGCGGCGATCCCAGAACAGCCCGATCGAGCCCAGATCTCCCGAACCGGCGCAGTGCGAGCGAAACTCGTACTGGTCCTTCCCGCCGCCATCGATGAAGATGCCGATCGAACCATCGCGGGCATGGCCTTGAAACTGGTTCTTGGCCGTGGCGTTGCCCAGATTGTACTGGTCATCGCCGGCCAGATCGACATGGATGCCGATCGCGAAGTGGGCCGCCGCACCCGAGGAGTACTTGCCGTTGCGGTAGCGATCATTCCCGGCGCGGTCCTCCAAGATGCCGAGGCCCCACCAGTAGCCGCAGCCCTGTGCCCAGACCTGGGCCTGGTACTCGTCATCTCCGTCACCGTCGATGAGCAGGCCGACACCGCCGGCCAGCGAGTGCCCATCCCCCAGATCGGCCCGACGGCCGTAGCCACAGCCGAGCGAGGACTCGGCGGCCGCATACTCATCGTCACCGGCCAGATCGACGAGGGCGCCCAGACCGAAGATGCCGGCCCCAAACGAAGGGGTCGATTCGACGCCGTCGTCCCGGTACCGGTCATTGCCGGCCAGGTCGACCACGCAAACGATCGGCGAATCCAGCGAGCGGGAGGCGGCAAAACCGGCGGCGTAGGTGTCGTCACCGGCGATCTCCACGACCAGAAAGGCCGGGACCACGTGGTGGTCATCCGCCGTGCCCCCGATCAGGATGTCGCCCAGCGGTGTCGGCAGGCGAAAGGTCGCGATCCGGGGAAACGGCGGGCCGTTTGCCGTGGCGGCGACGAAGTCCGCGAGCGCGGATTCGAGATAGCGGCACCAGAGGACCGTGGCATAGCCCGCGTAGGACAGATCGATGGCATGCAACAGCTCGAAGGACTCCTTCTGCAGGGTGGCCATCTGACCATGCGCCTGATCGTTGCGATGGGCCATGGCAACGCGATAGAGGGAATCGCTGCTCACGCCGGCCAGCCCACCGGGGCCGGGGAGGTTCAGGTCATAGGCGGCCTGCATCCATGGGGTGGCCGCCTGGGCACCGACATACAGGCGCACGATCAGATCGCGCACGGCCTGCGGGAGGGCCTGCCACTGCGGGGCCTCCGATGCCGGTAGCGGGAACGGCGGCGCATCGCCGGTGGCCGTCGAATCCAGGTGCGGCATGGTCCGCCTGGCCGTGGCCACGTCCAGCTGCTGATAGCAGATCCGCGCGATCTCGCCGATGCCGCCAGCCGACCAACCGTAGCCGAAAGCGGCGCTGTTGGCCGCCTGGGCAAGCAACTGGTCGCTGAGGCGTCCGGTCTCGCGCGAGACCAGGCGCGCATCCGAGAACAGCCGCAGCACCGTGGGCAGCCGGAAGCTGCTGCGGCCGTACTGCCCCATCTCCTCAGCGCAGTAGCCGATCGCACGCTGCGAGGCCCCCACCTGCCCACGGATCGAGGCCCACAATTCGTCCGGCAAGAGCAGGCCGGCGCGTCCCGAATCCGGCTCCCCGAACTGGAACTCCGGGAGGGAAACTCCGCCGCGCCGGGGCATCGCGACCGCGGGCCCTTCCGGAGACGCGGCGGCCCCGGATGCGGCCTGGGCGGGACCCGCGGCCAGGCACTGGCCCGCGAGCACACCGCCCAGCAGGCCGAGAACAAGACACAGGCGGCGCCTGCTGATCATGGCCGGCCCCTTTGACAGGGTTATCGGTGCCTGGCCCCCCCCGGGGCGGTCTAGCCGTTGGCCTTCGCAAAGGAGAGCATGTACTCGACAACTGCTTCGACCGACTCGAGGGGACAGGAATTGTATACCGAGATCCGAATGCCGCCCACCGAACGATGGCCCTTGAGCCCCAGCATGTTCCGGGCCTTGCCCTCGGCCACGAACTTCGCCTCGAGCTCCTCGGACGGCAGCCGGAAGACGATGTTCATCATCGAACGGCTGGCCTTCTCGACCGGGGCCCGGAAGAACTCGGGCTGGGCGTCGATCGTGTCGTAGATCAGACCGGCCTTCTTGCGATTGTGGGCCTCGATGGCGTCGAGGCCGCCGATAGCCTTCATGTGGCTGAGCACATTGCGCAGCATGTAGATGATGAAGGTCGGCGGCGTGTTGTAGAGCGAATTGTTCTTTGCATAGGTCGCGTAGCGCAACAGCGTGGGGTTGGTTTCCTTGCACTGCTGCAGGATGTCGTCGCGCATGATGACGACGGTGACACCGGCCGGGCCGACATTCTTCTGCGCTCCGGCATAGATGATGCCGTAGGGCGCCGGGTCGAATTTCCTCCACAGGAAGTCGGAGGACATGTCGCAGACCAGAGGCACGTTCCCGACCTCCGGCGTCCAGTGCCACTGGGTTCCCTTGATCGTATTGTTGCTCGTGAAATGGACATAGCGTGCATCCGGCGTGAGGGCGAGCTCGTCCTGGGTGGGAATCCGCGTCAACCCGACCGTCTCGCCGTCAAAGGCCACATTGACCGTGCCAAACAGCTTCGCTTCGGCGATGGCCTTCTTCGACCAGGTTCCCGTATGGATGTAGTCGGCGGTCTGACCGCTGCTGAGCAGGTTCATGGGAATCATCGCGAACTGCATGCTCGCCCCGCCGGTGAGGAACATCACATGGTAATTCTCGCCCAGGCCGATGAACTCACGCAGCAGGCTGATCGCCTCATTGTGAACGGCATCATACTCCTTGGACCGGTGGCTGGTTTCCATGACCGAGGTGCCGGTGCCATCCCAATCCAGAAGCTCCTTCTGGGCCCGCTCGAGGGCGGGCAGCGGTAGGACGGCCGGACCTGCAAAGAAATTGTGTGCACGAGCCATGACGTCAATCCTCCCCTTCAACCGGACGCGGGCCGCACAGCCAAGCCGGTATGGCACCGCTGTCCATGCCTATTTCTTTCACGCTGGGTCTGCTTGTTCTGCTCGGTCTGTCTTTCCGGCCGGGCGCCGCGGGCCGCGCACGGCCGGCGGCGCCCGCTGAAACCCTACTTCCCGTAATGCTCGTCCAGGATCTCGATGATGATGTCCCCGATCCGCAGCAGATTCTCCTGCGAGGAGGCGCCGATGTGCGGCGTCATGAAGACATTGGGCGCCGTAAGGAGCGGACAGCCCTCGGGGGGGGGATCGGATTCCCACACATCGGTGCCGTAGGCCCGGACGGCGCCGCTGGTGAGCGCCGCCACCATGTCGGCCTCATCGATGACCTTGCCGCGACCGGTGTTGACGATGATGACGCCCGCCTTCATCTTATTCAGCAGGGCGGCATTGACCATGCCCCTGGTCTCATCGGTCAGGGGTGTGTGAATCGAGATGAAATCGGCGCGGGCCACCATCTCATCGAGAGAGACCATCTCGGCGTAGTCGCTCTTCTCGACGTACTTGTCGTGGGCGATGACATGCATGCCAAAGGCCTGGGCACGCTTGGCGACCTCGGTTCCGATGCGGCCCACGCCGAGCAATCCCAGGGTCTTCTTGAAGAGCTCGGTGCGTTTCAGCTCCTTCTTGGCCCACCTGCCTTCGCGCATGGTCAGGTGGCCTTCGATCAGGCGGTTGGGAATCGCCACGAGATGTGCGAAGGCCAGTTCCGCCACGGCCACACTGGAGGCGGCGGCCGTATTGAAGACCCGGATGCCCTTCTGCTTGGCGTACTCGAGATCGACATTGTCCAGGCCGACCCCACCGCGGATGATCATCTGCAGTTTGGGGGCTCCATCGATGTACTCCCGCGTGCATTTCGTCTTGCTGCGGATGAGTACGACGTTGGCTGTCGCAACCTCGGCCTTCTCGTCGGTGACCTCACCGAACGGAGCGAGACGTTCGGGAAGGGATGGATCAAACGCATCAGAGATCAAGATCTTCATGCCACCTCCTCGCCGGAAAGAGATTCTCTTACCGTGCTCTGCCTGCCTGTCTGCTTGTCTGTCTGTCTGTTTGTCTGCCTGCCTGCCTGTCCGCCTGTGCGCGTGCCTGCTAGCCTGTCTGCTCGCTACCTCTCTACTCCGCCAGGGGCCGCACAATCAGCCCGGAGCGCAACTTCGGTTCAAACCAGGTCGACTTGGGGGGCATGACCATGCCCGCATCGGCAACCGAGATCAGCTGTTCGATGCTGGTTGGATGGAGAGCGAAGGCGACGGCCGCGCCCGCGGCGCAACGCTTCTCGAGTTCCTGGGTGCCCCGAATGCCTCCGACGAAGTCGATGCGCTTGTCCGTGCGCGGATCCTCAATGCCCAGGATGGGAGCCAGGAGGTTCGTCTGAAGGATGGCGCAATCCAGAGAAGCCACCGGATCCTCGGACGGGAAGCTGCCCGTTCTGGCTGCCAAACGATACCAGCCGCCCTCCAGATACATGCCGAACTCCCGCGGGGCATCCGGACTCGGCCGGTCGGTGGGACTGACGGTGAAGCGCTCCTTGACCTTGGCCACGAACGCCTCGGCGCTCAGTCCCGCCAAGTCGTTGACGACGCGGTTGTACGCCAGAATCTTCATCTGATCATCGGGGAAAATCACGCTCAGGAAGAAGTTGTACTCCTCCTGTCCCGTGTGGCCCGGATTGGCATCCCTGCGCATGGCGCGCACCCGCGTGGCCGAAGCGCTCCGATGATGCCCGTCGGCCACATACAGGTGGGGGATCCGCTCGAATGCGCGGGCCAGCTGGTCGATCTCAGCCTCTTGCGCGACGATCCACAGCGTGTGCCCGACCCCGTCGGCGCTGATGAAGTCATACTCCGGAGCGCGGGCACGGATCGTATCGATCAGGCCATTGATGGCGGCCACGGATCGGTAGGTGAGGAAGACCGGGCCGGTGTTGGCATCCAGCGCGTTGACGTGGCGCGTGCGGTCATCCTCCTTGTCCGGCCGGGTGTGCTCGTGCTTCTTGATGGTGCCGGCCTCGTACTCATCCACGCTCGCTCCGGCCACGACACCGGCCTGAACGTGATCGCCCATCCTCTGCTGGTAGATGTAGAAACAGGGCTTGGCCTCGCGCACCAGGGTGCCCTGTTCGATCAGCTTGCGCAGATTGGCTCCGCCGGTCGCGTACACCTGCGGATCGTACGGATCGATCGCCGGATCCAGGTCGATCTCCGGCTTGGTGACATGCAAGAAGCAATGTTCGTTGCCGGCGGCCATCTCCCGGGCCTCGGCACTGCTGAGCACATCGTATGGGGGAGCGGCGACCTTCTCGGCCAACTCGGGCCGGGGCCGCCAGGCGCGAAACGGACGGATCTTCGACATCGCTTGACCTCCTACCGATTTACCGCTCCTGTTCCGTGGCAAGCGGCCGATAGTAGCAGATGGAGCCTGGCGATGTCACGGTCTCTTGGGGCCTGCTCCCACGCGGCCCGGCCTTGACAGCGCGCCATCCTGGAACCCAGAATGCTCAGTCTCAGGGGTCAGGGGGGGCGCGGGCGCACGAAGTGGATGTGTGGGGCGAGGTTGATTCGCCGCATGCAGGCAGGCGCATCTGAGGGTTTTCTCAGAGGGGAGGGGAGGAATGGACAGGGAGTTTGCGCTGCCGACGTGCCAGAAGTGCGGCAAGGGGGTCTTGATTCCGCTGTCTGACTACGGCCGGGACGGCGCGCCGATCGAGTACAAGGCCTGGGTGTGCACCAATCCCGAGTGCGGCTTCAACATCCGGATCGACAATGGCGAGATCAGCTACGGCCGCACCATCAGCTTCTCCAGCAAGTAGCGGTTCTTCCGCCGTCCTCCCGCCCGAGCATGCCGACGGGGCCTCCGGCCGCTGGCCCCCCGCCGCTGGACTCTGTCGCGCCATGCCGGCCCACGAGGGGGGATGGGAGCGAACATGATTCGTGCCGTGATCTTTGATCTCGACAATACCCTGACCGATTTCGTCACGATGAAGGACCGTGCCATCGAAGCGGCCGTCGGGGCGATGTATGACATGGGATTGCCCCTCTCTCCCGAGGAGGCATTCGGCCGCATCTACGCGATCTACGACCAGGAAGGGATCGAGTATCAGTCGGTATTCGATCACCTGCTGCGCGACGTCTACGGGCACGTTCCGGCTTCGATCCTGGCGGCCGGGATCATTGCCTACCGCAAGGCCCGCGATTCGACGCTGGTGCTCTATCCGCATGTCAAGCTCATGCTTATGGAGCTTCTTCGGCGTGGCATTCGGCTGGCGGTCCTCTCGGACGCCCCTCGTCTGCAGGCCTGGCAACGGATCCACCACCTGTCATTGCAGCATGTTTTCGAGCATGTCATCACCTTCGACGATACCGGCGAGCGCAAGCCCGCCGCGGCGCCGTTCCGCCGGGCCATGGAGTTGCTCGGGCTGGCGGCCGAGCAGCTGCTCATGGTCGGGGATTGGCCCGAACGGGACATGCGCGGCGCCGGTGCGCTGGGGATCCGTACGGTCTACGCGCGCTACGGGGACACGAAGGATACGGTTCGATCGGGTGCCGACTATGAAATCGATGATGCCATTGAACTCCTCGACGTTCTGGAGGAGATCAACGGAGCCACCCACACCTGATGTGCGGATGCCGAATCCGCGCCGAGGGCGTCGATGTCCGTGCCGGGCCCGCATGCGGAGGAGATGCGTGTGAAGCTGGTCACGTCGGTCCAGATGCACGAATGCGACCACCGGACGATCGCGGGCATCGGGCTGGCCGCGCCGACCGCCGGGCCGCTTCTCATGGAGCGGGCCGGGTGGGGGATCTATGCCGCACTGCGCCAGCAGTTCGGCGGTCTGCGCAGGCGCGCGATCCTGATCTTCTGTGGGCGCGGCAACAACGGAGGCGACGGCCTGGTGGTGGCCCGCTTGCTGGAAGAGCGTCGGCTCCATCCAGAGGTCTTCCTCCTGGCCGATCCCGGCTCGCTTGCCCCTGACGCGCAGGAGCAGTGGACCCGCTATCTGGCCCTGGGCGGCCGACACCATGTGGTCGCCGACGCCGATAGACTCGCAACCCGGGTGCGCCACGCATGCCGGGCCGGCACCCTGACACCGCCCCTGGTGCTGGACGCGCTGCTCGGCACCGGCAGTCGCGGCGCCCCCCGGGGGCTCTGCGGCGCGGCCGTGACCCTGATTCAGCAGCTCCGGGCCACCACGGGGGCTGAAGTTCTGGCCGTCGATCTTCCGACCGGGCTCGACGCGGACACCGGTCAGGTGCCCGGCGCGGCGGTCGCGGCGGACCTCACGGTAACGATGGCCTATGCCAAGGTAGGCTTCTTCGCCTATCCGGGGCGTCTCCATACCGGCCGGGTCAGGGTCGTCGACATCGGGATCCCCCGCGGCGTCGAGGCCGCCGTCGGTTTGCATCTGAACCTGATGACTGTCGAGGAGGCGCGGCTGGCCCGGCCCACACGCCGGCCGGATGCCCACAAGGGGCAGGTGGGTCGACTCCTGATCGTGGGCGGATCGGTCGGGATGACGGGCGCCCCGGCGCTGGCCGCACGGGCGGCGTTGCGCTCGGGGGCCGGCCTGGTGACCCTGGCGGTCCCGGCCAGTCTGAATCCGATACTGGAGGCCAAGCTCACCGAGGCGATGACCTTCCCCTGCCCTGAATCGAGTGCGGGTGGGCTGTCGCGCCAGACTCTGGCCAGGATTCGGGCACGGGCGGAGCGCACCGATGTTCATGTCGTGGGACCCGGGATGGGGCGCGACCCGGAAGCTCAGGATCTGGTCCGTGAAATGATGGCGACCGTTGCGGGACCCTTGATTGTCGATGCAGACGGCCTCTATGCCCTGGGAGCGGCCGACTGGCGACGTGAGCTCGACGGACCGCCTCCCATTCTGACCCCTCACCTGGGTGAAATGGAACGTCTGGAAGCGGTCGCCCCTGAGCATCCGGGACAGCTCGAAGAACAACCGCCGTGGAGTCGGGCGATGGCCTATGCCCGGAGCCACCGCTGTGTTCTCGTGCTCAAGGGCGCCCCCACGGTGGTCGCCGATCCTGCCGGAGAGGTCTGGATCAATCCGACCGGCAATCCCGGCCTGGCCACCGGCGGCAGCGGTGATGTGCTCACCGGAATCATCGCCGCACTGGTCGGGCAGCATCTCGATCCGGCCACCGCGGCGCGCCTGGGCGTCTTCCTCCACGGATTGGCCGCGGACCTGGCCCGGGAGGACACCGGGGCCGCCGGCTTGCAGCCGAGTGACGTAATCGAATATATTCCAGCAGCTTGGAAGGTTGTGACTTCGCCGAAGGGGCGCAACCTGCGCCACCTCGGGAGCATGCTGGAAGCGGCCTACCCAGTGCCCTGAAGGCGGCATCCCCAAACCAGCGCCCGGGAGTGCCCATCCTCCGCGCGATCGGCGCGCGATCGGAGCGTGGCACCCCTTGGGATTCTCCTGACTCCAGAGCCCCCTCCCATCGGCCGAAAAGATAGACAGGTGGCGCATTTCGTCGCGACACAACAAGGGCAGTTGCGGATTCGCGGCCGGAGAATCGTGCCCAGCGCGTGGGGCCGGAGCCCTGCGCCACCGCGCAGCAGGGCAGGAAGGAACAGCTCGAGAAGGGCCTCATGGCATGACGCGGGTACCGATGCACAGGGAAGACCCAGAACACCCCACCACCGAAGCGCGGGCGTTCGCGGAGTTCCAAGCCGCCTTCAAATCGGTCGGCTTCTACCCGGAGGGCAATCCGGTTCGTGAACGGATGCTCGATACGCTCACCGACACCCTGGTCTCCTTTCCCGCGGGCGAGAAGGGCGTTCTGCTAGCGCTGCAGTCGGATCAAGTGCAGTGGAGCGGGATCCCCGTTCTGAGGCGCGACGACGACGGATGGGACGTGATGGTGAGGCTGTTCGAAGCCGGTTTGCGCCAGCTCGCCTTTCTTCCGCATGTGGGCCGCCCGGAGATCGAGAGGCTCCTGAGCCTCCTGGTGCGTACCGCTCGCGGCGAACTGAACCCCACCGATGAAGATCTTTCGGTCATGCTGTGGGAGATGGACCTGCCCTCGATTTCCTACCGCGTGCTCGATACGCTCGAGGATGCCCTGCCCCTGCAGATGCTACCGGAACTCGATGTGGAAGCTTCCGCGGAGGGCAGCGAGCCGTGGCGCGACGATGACCAGCTCTGGGAGGGGCTGCATCCCCTGGAGCGCTACCTTGCATCCGCCGGAGGGCTTGACACCACCGATCTGGATGCGCGCACATTTCAGGCCGATGCGGACGAGTTGTCGGCGCTCTGCAATCTCGTCAAACAGGAAGGGCGCCGGATTCGCACCAAGATGGTGAAGGTACTCGGGGAGGTGCTGCTGCTGGACCTATCGCCCTCCGAGAGCCATCGGAACCTCGAGCTGGTCCGCCGCTTCACGCTGGATTTGCTGCACGAGGGGCGCTTCGATACCTTCGTGCAGATCGTCCGGCGCTTTCGCGAACGGTGCGCTGATCTGACCGGTGATCTGGGCCTGGCGCTGCAACGCATGAGTGAGGAACTCTCCGGTGTCGAGGCGGCCCGCCGTACCCTGGCGGCGCTCGAATCGTCCCCGTGCGACAATGACAAGCTGGTGGTGGCCTTTCTCAGTGAGTTGCGCCCGGATGGGTTGCAGGTCGTGTTGGATGCGGTCGCCGCCGCCCTGGAGGCCGACGAAGGCGCCGCGGCCCAGTTCTCCGTGCCGGCCCAGGCGGTCGCCCGCGCCATGCAGCATCGATCCCATCTCCTGCTGGCGCGTCCTGCCAACCTGAGCGCCCGGGATCTCCGTGCGCTGGCTCGCCTGATGCCGCGCCAGCGCACGAGCGACCAGGCCGAAGAGTGGAGCCGCCAGTTGGCGAGCTTGCACAGCAGCCTTGACCCTGCCATCCGGGTGGCGGCCCTCGAATTCCTGGCGGCCTGCCGCGCCCCGAACTTGGAGAAGCGCCTGGTGCGCAGCCTGGAGGATGAAGACGGCCAGGTGCGACTGGTGGGGGCGCGGCTGCTCAGCGAAACCAGTGGTGCCAAGGCGCTCCAACCGCTGCTGCAAGCGCTGCTGGTCCGGGACTTCGAGAAGCGGGAGTTCGAGGAGCAAGCGGGGCTCTACGAGGCGCTGGCCCGCTCCTCGCCGGGGGAGGTCTTCGCGCTTCTCGAGCGCACCGTGTCCCGGCGGGATTGGCTCGCGCCGCGCCACTGGCGGATCCAGAAGGCCTGCGCGCTCCGAGCGCTCGGATTCATCCCCATCGAGCACTCCGGCGCTCTGCTCATGAAGTACCGCGACGCCCGGGATCCGCTGTTGGCGGAAGCGAGCCGGCTTGGATTGGAGCGTCATCGCCGACAGATTCAAGGCCCCGGCCGGCCGGCGGCCCGGGCCGCCTAGTGCAGCGGCAATCGCGGAGATGGCCGGCGTGAGCATCCGGCCGGGCTTGAGCGCCGGTGCACAAGCCGAAGCAAGACGGGAGACAGCGAGATGGCAGCCCGACATGACAGGTCCGCGGAGTCCGACCGGCATACTGGACGAGCGGCGCCGATCGATCCGGCCGAGGAAACCACCGGAGCCTGCTTCTTGCGCCATTTCCACAGCTGCTGGCGAGCCCTGGTCTTGCGGGGACTGCACGATCTGACCTTTCGATCGGCGCTCGAGGGATTGCGCGTGGCGGTCCGCGCCATGGCCCAGGAAGGCGTTTGCCCGCGGTTGATGCGCTACGGAAGCGGACTGCTGGCCGGCGAAGAGACTCTCTCGCCCTATTCCTCGGGGAATCTTCTGGCTCAGATGGTGGCCGAGGAGTTCGGGGCCATGGGATTGGGGGGCATCCAGTTCAGCGGTCCCTGGGATGATGCCGAGGTGGCGCGCTTCCTGCAGATCCTGGAGAACTGGCGCCGGGAGGAAGCCGGTGACGAGCAGGAGCGGCGGGAGGAAATGGAGGCCATGGGCATCCTGGGCATCGAGATTCTCCCGATCGACGTCGAAACCGATCGGGATGAATCCGAGAACGGCTGGGACTCCATCGCTGATCTGGGCGAACTGCGCCGCCGGGCGCGCCAGACCTTCTTTGGAGCGATTCGTGTCGCGCGCTTCCAGATGAGCAGCCTGAGCGGGCAGAGCATGCCCGCCCTGAGGCGCACGCGGCAGGTGGTGCACAAGATCATCGATACGCTCGTCGAAGAGGAATTCTCACTGCTGGCGCTCACCGCGCTGAAGGCTTTCGACGCCCAGACCTTCCTGCATTCGGTCAATGTCTGCATTCTGGCGACCGCTCTGGGGCAGCGTCTCGGCTTGAACAAGAGAGAGCTTTCCGAGCTTGGCGTGGCGGCGTTCTTCCATGACCTGGGAAAGATGAACGTCCCCAAACCGGTCCTGAACAAGCCCGGAACATTCAGTCCCACAGAATGGGAGATCATGAAGACGCACCCCCTGGAGGGGGTACGAACTCTGTTTCGGTCGGATCAGATCACGGAGCTGATGATGAAGGTTGCCCTGGTCGGGCTCGAGCATCACATGCGCTACGATCTGACCGGCTATCCCCGCATGGGGGATCAGTGGGACATCGGGGTCATGAGCCGCATCGTGTCCATCGCTGACTGCTATGACGCCATGACCTCTCGGCGGACCTACGAGAAGGATCGCTTGATTCCCCACCGTGTCATGCTCCACATGTTGGGCCGCAGCGGGAAGAACTTCGACCCGGTCCTGATGCGGCTGTTCGTCGGCCTGATGGGACTCTACCCGGTCGGCAGCCTGGTGGAACTGTCCGCGGGCGACCTGGCCCTGGTGGTTGCCACGGATCCCGCCGACCCGGTACGCCCGCTGGTCCGTCTGGTGCGTACCGGATCGGGCGAGACCATCCCAGGAAGCGACCTGCGCCTGCGGCGCCTGGCGGATCGTGCGGTGCACCGCGGGGATGAACTCCCGATTCGGTGCGCCCTGGATCCCGAGCCCCTGGGGATCGACCTGGCCGCCTACCTGCTTTGATCCGGCCATTCTCTTTACAGAGGCTCCTGGGGGCCGCCGCGGAGCAGGGCTTCCTGCCCCGCAAATCATGTTGACCCTCCCGGCCGACGCACCTATATTCCATACCTAACCATCTTTGCGGAAGGTGGCGGATGGGTAGGGGAGACCTGTGCGGAATGTCGCCCCCCGGATCGTCATGGCCGGGGAGTGGCCCATCTCAGAGGACGGAGTGGTATGAGGCGAGCCTTCGGTTCGACGCTGATCATGCTCCTGATGGGTTCGATCGGACTTGGGTGCACCAAGCTGGTGCCTCTTGAGGATCCGACCCTCAGCGAGAGCAGGACGTCTGTCATCACCTTCAAAGATGGCTCCACCATCGAGGGCAAGATCGACCTCGACGAAGGGGTGATCGTCGTCACGCAGGGCTCGGTGTATGGGGGGGTCATCTACGATCTCACCGATGAAGAGATCATCCTGGATGAATGCCGGTACCTGCGGATGGAAGGCGACCATGGGGCTGCCAGCGACCGCCTGCAGAGCGCGCGGGTCGATCTGGCGGCCGAGCTCCTCAGCTTCGAGTTCCGGCGCGCCGACATCGACCGCGTCGAGCAGGTCAAGGTGGATCCCATGAAGACCGCCACGCGGGCGGCCTTCTGGGCGGTGACCGGAGTCGTCTCGGTGTTTCTGATGCAGGAGCGTTCGTAGGCGGCGCTCATGGAATCCACGGCGAGGGTTCGGCGCAGTCTTTTCCCATCGCGTCGATCCGAATCGGCGGAGGAGTGCTTGATGATCATGCGGGTGGTGACTCGAATCGGTTTGGCCGTCGCGGGGATGCTGGTGCTTGCGCCGCCGGCAGGTGCGCAGGTTCTTGAGGTAGCCTTGCCGGCTCCTGTGCCCTTCTATGCCGGGGAGAACTACGAGCTGGCGGCGCAGATGAGCGGGGGCCTGTTCGCCGATGTGGCCACAGCCTATCCCATGTTCTTCTATCGCCCGCTCGATACGATCAGCCCGCGCGCCGGCGCCGATGCGTGGGGTCGCGGTGGGGCCCATTTGGCGATGGCCGCGGGTGCCCTGGCGATGGGGTGGAACCCGGCGGCGCTGGGTCTGATGGAGGGCCCCGAAATCGCGGCGGACGGCTTCCGCCGCAGCTCGACCGGCACGGGGTCGGCCCTGCCCGACACGATCGTCATCGAAGGACAGCCCGAGTTCCGGGTGGCCGGCTATGACTGGAGTCTGACGGCCTTCAATGGGTTCGGATTCTTGGGGGGGGCCACCCCCCTGGCCGCTCTCGGCGGCCGGCCGCTCGTCGGGGGCCTGGCCTACCGGCGACACACGGAAGCCGCCTGGGGACAGGAAACGCTGCTCGAGATGGGGCTCCTGGAGGGGAGCGGGTTCCCGTTCGTGGTTGGCATGGATGACAGCGAGCGGGGTTCGATCGAGAGCGTGACCGGAAGCCTGGGCTATGAGCTCGTGGCCTCCGATCAGCTCTCGGTCGCGGTGGGGGCGACGGCGAATTTCCTGCGGGGCCGGATCCGTTCCGAGTTGACGACCGACATTGCGGTGCGCGACTTCCAGTCCGGGGTCCTCAAGTTTCAGCGGGACTACAAGGGATTCTCCACCGAGGCGGGCTTCCTGGCCCGCGTCACCGATCGGGTCAAGATCGCCGGATGGGTGGGCTTGCCGCATACACTGGAGATCACCAACAGCCGATTCGAAGAGCTGAGCCTGGTGACCCCCGATCAATCGATGGCGATCCTCTTCCGGGGCGATGTGGCCGACTACGAGATCGAGGTGCCGATGTTCTTCAGCGGCGGGATCATGCTGGGGCCGATCCAAGGCGTCACGATCGCCGCCGACCTCAACCAGCGCAATTGGTCCGCGGCGGAGATCAAGCACAAGAATGCGGCCTACGCGGTGTTTGACGGGCCGTACCCCTCTCCCGACCTAACCAGTTACCATGTCGGGGTGGAGTTCGAGTTCCCGCTCCTGCGGCGCGCGATTCATGAGCGCGGCCTGGAGCTGCTCTCACGAGCCGGGTACCGGACGATCCCCTTGAGCATGTACGACCTGGATCCGGTGGAAGGTGAGGGGCCGTACTACTTCGGCGATCCGGTTGAGGGCGAGGGATACAGCTTCGGTTTCTCGCTGCTGACCGACGCCGGGATCTCCTTCCATCTGGGCACCGAGTTCCAGTCCTTCCGTCTCCGGCGCTGGTTTCTGGACGACACCCGGGAACCCCGGGACCGGGAGCTGTCCTTCGGCGATCCCTACAAGCGGGCTCCCTTCATCGATTTGAGCGCGACGACCACACGCTTCAGCACGACCTGGACGCTGTAAGAAGCCGCCGTGCGGCGTCGACCCGCGGCTAGGAGCAGCCGTTGGTCGACCCGCAGTTGATGCAGCGATGGCATGTTCCGTGGCGCGTCATGAGCGATCCGCACTCCGGACAGGGTGGCGAGTCCGCATCGTTGACGAAGGTGATCGGTTGAGCGGGGGCTGCGCCCGGGTCGGTGCCCAAAGGGGCTCCCGGTAGGCCGCCGGAGTCCTCCGACACACTCCCCTGGTCTTTGAACTTCAAAGCGAGATAGCGGAAGATATAGTCGGTGATGCTCTTCGCGTAGCGGATCTGCGGGTGATGCGTGAATCCGGAAGGCTCGAAGCGGGTGTGAGTGAACTTGTCGACCAGGACCTCCAGGGGCACTCCGTACTGCAAGGCCAGCGATATGGCGGTCGCGAAGCAGTCGGAGAGACCGGAGACCACGGTGCCTTCCTTGGCCATCACCAGGAAGACCTCGCCCGGCTTCCCGTCCGGGTAGAGTCCCACCGTGACGTATCCTTCGTGGTCTCCGATCACGAACTTGTGGGTGATCGATTGACGTTCCTCCGGCAAGCGTCGGCGAATGGGCCGCAGCTCCTTCTTCTCCGGCTTGCCGGGAGCCTGCTTGCCGGTCGAAAGCGGCTGGACGCCCTTCGAACCGTCCCGGTAGATGGCGATGGCCTTCAGGCCGCTCTTCCAGGCCAGCATGTAGGTGTCATGGATGTCCTGCGGGGTGGCATCCCCGGGCAGGTTGACGGTCTTGGAGATCGCACCTGAAATGAACGGTTGCACGGCACCCATCATTTGCACATGCCCCGTGTGGTGAATGAAGCGTTCGCCATTGAGCGGGCGGAACGCGCAATCGAACACCGGTAGGTGCTCATCCTTGAGATGCGGAGCGCCCTCGATCGTTTCGGTCTTCTCCAGATACCTCTGGATGTCGGCGACTTCTTCAGGACGGTAGCCGATCTTCTTCAAGGCCAAGGCAACCGATTGATTGACGATCTTGAGCAGGCCGCCGCCCACCAGCTTCTTGTATTTGACGAGGGCCAGATCCGGTTCGATCCCGGTCGTATCGCAATCCATCATGAAGGCAATCGTCCCGGTCGGCGCCAAGACCGTGACCTGCGCGTTGCGGTATCCATAGTGGCTGCCGGTCTCGATGGCCTCGTCCCAGACCTTGCGGGCGTCCTGGAGCAGGCGCTCGGACACCAGATCCGGATTGATCCCTCCCAGCTCATCCCGATGCCGGCGGATGACGGCCATCATGGGGTCATGATTCTTGGCAAAGCCCTTGAAGGGCCCCACGACCCGCGCGATTTGGGCCGAGGTCGCATAGGCCTGCCCGGTCATGAGCGCCGTGATCGTGGCCGCCAGCGCGCGCGCCTCGGCGGAGTCGTAGGAGAGGCCGCGGGACATGAGCAGGGTGCCCAGGTTGGCGTATCCCAGACCGAGCGGCCGGTAGTCGAAGCTGTTCTGTGTGATCGTTTCGGTCGGATAGCTGGCGTTGTCGACGATGATTTCCTGCGCCAGGATCAGGATGGAGACCGCCGCACGGAAGGCATCCGAGTCGAATTGCCCCTGAGCGTCCACGAACTTCATCAGGTTGATCGACGCGAGGTTGCAGGCGGTATCGTCCAGGAACATGAACTCGCTGCATGGATTGCTGGCATGGATCGCAGCGGAGGCCGAGCAGGTGTGCCAGCTGTTGATCGTCGTATGGAACTGCAGTCCGGGGTCGCCGCACTGCCACGCGGCTTCCGTGATCAGCTTCATGAGGTCGCGAGCGCGCACGGTGTCAATCGGCTCCCCGCTGGTGACCGCGCGGGTTTGCCATTGGCCGTCGCTTTCGACCGCTTTCATGAATTCGTCGGTGACCCGGACCGAATTGTTCGAGTTCTGGAAGAACACCGAGCCATAGGCCTCACCGTTGAGGCCTCCGTCGTATCCGGCCTCGATCAGGGCCCAGGCCTTCTGCTCCTCGTCCTTTTTGGAGCGAATGAACTCCACGATGTCGGGATGATCCGCGTTGAGAATGACCATCTTGGCCGCCCGGCGGGTCTTGCCCCCCGACTTGATGACACCGGCGAAGGCATCATATCCGCGCATGAAGGAGACCGGCCCCGAGGCCGTTCCGCCCGTCGAGAGCCTCTCCTTGGAGGAGCGCAGGGTCGAGAAATTCGTGCCGGTGCCGGATCCATACTTGAAGAGCATGCCTTCGGTGCGGGCCAGGGCGAGAATCGAATCCATCGTGTCCTTCACGGAGTTGATGAAGCAGGCCGAACACTGCGGCCGTTCCTCGAGGCCCATGTTGAACCAGACCGGGCTGTTGAACGCGGCCTTCTGGTGCACGAGCAGGTGCGTGAGTTCCATCTCGAACGTGGTGGCCGCCGCCTCCGAGTCGAAATATCCCAATTCGGTTCCCCAGCGGGTGATCGTGCCCGTGACCCGGCCGATCAACTGCCGGATCGAGGTTTCCCGCTCCGGAGTGTTGCTTCCTCCGGCCAGGTACTTCGAGGCGACCACATTCAGCGACATCTGGGACCACGCGGCAGGGGCCTCCACGTCGCTCTGCTCGAAGATGACCTCCCCCTTGTCGTTGGACAGGACGGCCGTGCGGTAGTCCCACTCGAGACCATCGAAGGGATGCTGGCCCGGGGTGGTGAAATAGCGGGCGATCCTCAATCCGCGTGAGCTGCTCGGTTCGCTGGAAGCGCCCGGGCTCACCCGGTCGCCCGGGGCCGCGGTCGCGAACGGTTGGGGGTGATTTCCGGCGGATCCTGTTGACCTGTCTTCCATGAAGACCTCCTGACAGCCGGCCCCGGCGATCGTAGGATCCACGATTGACAGGGCTGACACCGATCCAAGCGCGTCTCCGCCCTTCCCTGGACGGATCCAAACCATGCGAAGCGGACTCTCCGGTCCCCAATATCTTGGGGTGGGTCACAAGAGGTAGTACCAAATATTGTAATCGTCAAACCCAAAATCGGTGTACTGCCTAAGTCGTTGGATGACGACGGATTGCAGGTTCCGGACCCATGCCGCGCACGGAGCGGAACAGCTCGGCGATGGGGACCGGGCTTGCAATGTGTTGATTGGCAATCTGTTAGAAGATTGTTTGTTCGGGGGGGGCAGGCGAAGCACGGCGCTGCGTCCGGATTTGGGCGCTGTCAAGCACAGATTCGCGGCCCGGGCGGCCTAGCCTTCCTCGAGGAGCACGTCCAGGAAGCGCCGCATCACGGTCGGAATCTCACGGCCGCGCTTGATCAGGATCCCCAGCGGCCGGTCGTAAGACTGCTTGGAGAAGCGCACCGCCGAGAGCGTTCCGAGCCCGACCTCGCGCTCGACCGTGATGCTGGGCAGGATGGAGACACCCGCCTCGATCTCGACGGCCCGTTTGATCGTCTCGATGTTGTCGAACTCCATCGCCATCTGCACCTTGACCCGATTGGACCTGAGCATCCGGTCAATGGCGCGCCGGGTGGGAATGTCGCGTTCGAAGCCCACGAAGGCCTGCCCCGCGAGCTTCTTCATCTCGACCTTCTTGTAGCGGGCCAGCGGGTGGGCGGGGTGGCACACCAGCACCAGCTCGTCATTGCGGAACGGCAGGATATCCAGCCCGGATCGGCGCGCCGGATAGGCCACGATGCCCAGGTCGGCGGTGTTGCCCACCACGGCCTCGTAGATCTTGTTGGCGCGGCTGAACTCCATGCGCACGCGGGCGCCCGGGTACCGGCGCATGAACTCGGTCAGGTAGGGATGCAGCTCGTGCATGCCGACGCTGTAGATCGTGGCCATGCGCACCTCGCCGATCACGCTCTTGCTCAGGTGTTGCAGGCGCTGCTCCATGTTCTCGACCCGTAAGAGAATGTCCTTGGCGACCTCGTAGAGGATCTGTCCGGCCAGCGTAGGGGCCAGATTGCGCTTTCCGCGCTCGATCAGCTTGTGATCGTACTTCTCCTCCAAGCTGCGCATCTGCTGACTGACCGCGGATTGGGAGATGAAGTTCAAGACGGCGGCCTTCGAGAAGCTCTTGGTCTCGACCACATCGCAGAACACTTTCAAGGTCTCTACCTGCATGTCGGGCCCTCCCGGGCGGTGACGTCCATCGCGTGCCGGGCTCTCCGGACGGCGAGGCCGCAGCACTGAAGCTCCCATCGGATGCTAATCGTTTCTATTAGCATGCATTCATGGCACAGTCCACGCTCGATCGTCGCGGGCCCGCCGATTTCGGGCGGCCATGCCCGCGCCGGGCATGGCCGCGCGGCGCGCCGGGCTGCGAGCGGGCATTTCCACCATCCAGTTTGACAAGTGCGGCCACAACTCTCTACGCTCGCGGTTCGTCGCCGACCCGATGAGGGGGGCGGGGCGCGAACCGGCGGCGCGTGGCGTGCGGAGTGACATGGCTCAGTTTGATTTCACATTGGCTGTTCTGGGCTGTCGTGCCAACCAGGAGGAACTCGACGCCGTGCGCTCGATCCTCCTGGCGATGGGAGGCCGGGAGCTGCCCTTTCCTTCCCAGGCCGATCTGACCGTGGTCAACACCTGCGCCGTGACGGCCGCGGCTCTGGCCCAGTCTCGCCAGGAGCTGCGCCGCGCCGGGCAGCGGCAGCGGGGGGGGCAGGTGTGGGCCCTCGGCTGTGGGGCGCAGCTGGAGCCTCAGGCCCTGGCGGGGCTGCGTGGGGTCGATCTGGTGATCGGCAACCGTGCCAAGTACTTCCTGTCCGAGCTCCTGGAGAGCTGGCGGGCCGCTGGGCCGCTGACGACCGCGGCCCTGGTCCACCGTGCGGGCCTGGAGCGGTTCCTGATCACGGGAGCGGAGCCGACGCCGATTCTCTGGAGCGCCGATCCGCAGCCGCCGGGCTTTCTGGCCCGCGCGGGGCCCATGCCCGCGGTCCGCAACCGTGCCCTGGTGAAGATCCAGGACGGGTGCCACCAACGGTGCCGCTACTGCATTGTGCCGCATCTGCGGGGCCGTCCGATGTCCCGTCCGATCGAGGAGATCCTGGCCGAGGTGCGGCGCCTGACCGATGCCGGGTTCGCCGAGATCGTGCTGACCGGCATCAACCTTGGGCTCTACGGCGTGGGCGCCATGGGCGACCGGGACCTGCCGCCGGCCGAGCATCTGCCGCGGTTGCTCGAGAAGATCGAGACGATCGATCAGCTGCGCAGGATCCGGCTCAGTTCCCTGGAACCGATGACGGTGGGTCCGGTGTTGCTCGATCGGATGACAGGCAGCGCGAAGGTGGCGCGCCACATTCACCTTCCCCTGCAATCCGGAGCCGACGAGATGCTGGTCCGCATGGGCCGGCCGTACCGCGTCGGCGACATTCGCGCCCTGGTTCGAGCCTTCGCGGCGCGCTGGTCCTGCTTCGGATTCGGTGTGGATGTCGTGGCCGGCTTTCCCGGGGAGCGTGATGAGCATCATCGCGAGACGATGGCGCTGCTCGCGGAGCTTCCCGTGACGTACATCCATGCATTCGCCTACTCCGCGCGTCCGGGAACTCCGGCGGCCAGCGACCCCGACCAGGTGCCCCACGCGCTTCGCAAGGAGCGTGTCGGGCAACTGCGCGCTCTGGATCAGAAGCTGCGCCGGCGCTTTCATGAACGGCTCCGCGGTCTGACCTGCGAGCTGGTGATCGAGCGGGTCTGGCGCGCCGGGTGTCTGGAGACGGTGTCGGTGCCGCCGGTTCCCACGGATGCTCCGGACCGGGTTGCCCAGGGGGAGGGGGCCGCCGTGACGGGCTGGGCCTACTCCGGCACCGCGGGCGAGTATGTGCGCATGCAGGGCTGGTCGCCGACCCCGGTTTCGGCCGGCCGGTGGTGCGTTGTCGTGGGTGGAGATTCGCTCCGGCCGGATCGAATGTCCTGCTGGAGAAAGGAAGGTCGAGGGGAAGGTCGTGGCGAAGCGATTCTGCATTGAGACCTATGGATGCCAGATGAATCTGGCCGATTCGGAGCTAATCAGCGGCCTGCTGACCGACCACGGCTGGGAAGCGACCGCCGCCGCCGGCGATGCGGACCTGATCATCGTCAACACCTGTTCGGTGCGCGAACGGGCCACCGAGCGGGTCATCGGCCACGTCCAGAGCATGCATCCGCTGCGGCGCAACCGTCCCGGCCTACGGATCGTTCTGGCCGGGTGTCTGCCCCAGCATCGCGGCCGTGTACTGGCCGAGCAGCTGCCCGAGGTGGATATCTTCATCGGACCGGACAACTACCGCGATCTTCCCGCTCTGCTGGCCGAACCGGGACGCCGGCCGCGCTTCTCCCTCAGGCCCAATCGCAGGGAAACCTATGACGGGCTGCGGCCTCGCCGCGACGGGCGCGGCAACGCCTGGGTCTCGGTCATGCGGGGCTGCAACCGGATGTGCACCTACTGCGCGGTGCCCTTTGCCAGGGGCCGCGAGCGCAGCCTGCCGGCCGGCCGGGTCGTGCAGGAGGTCAAGGACGCCGTGGCGGCCGGGTTTTCGGCGGTGACGTTGCTCGGGCAGACGGTGACATCGTATCGGGACGGCGAGACGGGTTTCGCAGATCTGCTTGCCCGGGTCTCGGCGATCTCCGGCGTCCGGCGGGTCCGCTTTCTTTCGCCGCATCCGGCGGACTTCGACAGCGGTTTGCTGCGCGTCATCGGGACGCGGCCCAGGATCGCCCGGCATCTGCACCTGCCGCTTCAGTCCGGGTCCACCCGGATCCTGGAGGCCATGCGGCGCGGCTACACACGGTCCTCCTATCGGGCGTTGGTCGAAGAAGCCCGCGCACTCATCCCTGGATTGGCGGTCACGACCGACATCATCGTGGGCTTTCCAGGAGAGACCGAGGACGACTACCGGCAGACGCTGGATCTGATGCGCAGCATCCGCTTCGACAGTGCGTTTCTCTTCGCCTACTCGCCGCGGCAGCGAACCTATGCCGAACGGTTTCTCGCCGACGATGTTCCCGAGCCGGTCAAGAAGCAGCGGCTCACCGAGATCATCCGCCTTCAAGAAGAGCACGCCTGGCAACGGTTCCGGGCCTTCGAGGGCCGGCGGATTCCTGTGCTGGTCGAGGGATCTGCCAAGGGGGAGAGTGGGTGCCTGTTCGGGCGTGCGCCGGATGACAAGGCCACGCTGTTCGCGCCTCTGCCGGGCGCCGCGCCGCCGCTGGGCCACGAGGTGTGGGTCGAGATCGAGGAGGTCAGCTCGCACACGCTCAAGGGGCGGCAGCTTCCCTCGCCATGAGCATCCCACCGGCAGGATCAGAGCCGGGCGCCGTCGGCCTAGTCACGCGGCCCGGCGGCGACCCCACCGGGTGGGTCTTGCGCCTCGGCCCGTGGATAGCGGTAACAGCGACGGGTGCCCAGACCGACCAGGAGTGCTCCGAAGATCAGGTGCAGCATTCCCATGGCCCCCAGCCCGGTCAGATGGCTCATGAGCAGGGCGTGGCCCTGGGACGGCTCTCCGGTTTCGGTCGCGTGCAACGGGAGCATTCGGGCGAACGAGGAGAGCTTCGGGACGATCCACAGATGAGGCACCACGGCCACGATGGTCATGAGAAGGATGAGAATCAACTGCACCAGGATTCCGGAGGCCGTACGCAGCTTGAGCACATGCATGCCCAGGGTGGCCAGCAGTAGCAGGCCGGCGGCGGCGCTGGCGACATAGCCCAGCATCTCGAAGATCGTCACCAAGACGACCGACAACTCCCCGGAGGCGGACGCGCGCTGGGTGAGAATCGGTACGATCAGGAGCACGCCGGAGGCTTGGACCCCCATCCACAGGGTCGTACCGAGCAGATAGACGTACTCGAGAACCTGGGCGCCCCAATCCGGAACCGGCCGGGGCAGGGAGATCACGAGGCCCAGCTCTGTGTCGGGCGAAGGGGGTGTCTTCATGTCACTTCCGAGACTTGGACGTCTTCTGGTCCGCGATAATCGTTGATCCACCTATTCTATCGGAGTCGGCCGGCCGTTTCCTGCGCCTGTCTTTTTCCGGATCCGGCCGTCGGGCGGTGGCTGCCGGCTTGCCATTGACTTGAGCCCCCTGGCGGACATAGCATGGACGATTCTGGCTGGGGCGTGAGATCCTGGATACGCGCGCCGTGAAGTCGTTCCGGTGTCGGCTGTCTTGGCCCCTGCCAGGCTGCGAGCCCTACGGACCTGTCGGCCTGCCGGCGCTGTCGGCTGGGCGTCCCGTGGGAGGCCCCCGCCGAGGGGGGGCCGGAGAGCCGCGCGCCCGCCGCGCGCGGGCCGGGAGTGCTATCGTCGCCCTGGAAGGAGATCGCCGACGCCATGAGTGCCGCCAATGACAAGTGCTGGAATTGCCAGAGTGCCCTGGATGAGGTGCTCCTGTGCGCGCGCTGTGGGATGCCCCAGCCGGTGGAGTTTCCCGATCCCTTTGCGGCGTTCGGCCTGCCTCCCCGTCTGAGCTGGGAGATCGCGGAGCTGCAGAGCACCTACGAGCGCCTGGCCATGAAGTGCCACCCGGACCTGTTCCGGGCGCACAATGACGAGCGGGTGATCAAATCCTCTCGGTTGGCCATGCGTTCCCTGAACGATGCGCATCGGGTGCTTCAGGATCCGGTGTCCCGCCTGCGGCACGTGCTCAACGTATCGGGGCACACCGGGGATCTGACGCGCACGATTCCCCAGGCCCTGGAGGAGTCGGCCGCGATCATCGGGCGCGTGTTGCAGGATGTCGAGAAGGCCACCGCGGCCGAGGATCGCGAGGCGTGGGAGGGACAGCAGGATCACCTCGCTTCCCTCGAGCTTCAAGTGGAGAAGGCGCAGCGGGAATCCGACAGCACCCTGCATCGGCTGATGATGGAGTGGGACGATGCGGTCAGGCAAGCCGATGACGAGTGGCCCAACATGCCGGACGGTTGGTTCGAGCACGCCATGCGCTGGCTGGGCGAGCGGGAGTATCTCCAGAGCCTGGGGCGGCGCGTTCGGGTGGGTCGCCGGTGGTTGGTTCCTACCGAGCAAGACTGACCGGCGCCCGCCGGAGTCTGATCGCGGATCCGCATGCCCCGAGGGTGTCCCGCGGAACCTATCTATGAAATCGATGTGCGGTGACGGCGGCCGCGATCAAGGATGAGGAGGATAGCGGATTGTCGAGTCAAACGAGCGGGCCGACCTCGGCCGATGGCTTCATTGCCCTGGACTTCGGCACCAGCGCGAGCCGCATGGCCTATGCACGCGGGGAGGCCGTTCATCATGTCAAGGCGCTGACCGGGGATGTGCACATTCCCACCGTGCTGGCGATGTCATCCCACGGGGGCCTGTTGGCCGGTACCCCCGCACGGGACCGGCAGGTGCTGTTCCCGGCCGAAACGGTTCTCGGGCTGAAGTCCTTGCTGACCCTGTCCGCGGAGGAACTGGCCTCCAGAGAACCGTTCTGCCCGCAGGAACGCGTCGAGCCGGCCGGGACGGTACTGCAACTGAAGCTTGGCGGCCGGGATCGGACGGTCATTGAGATTGCGGCCCACTACCTGGCCTATCTGCGGCGCAGCGCGGAGATTCAACTCGAACGGCCGGTCTATTCCGCGGTTCTGTGTGTGCCGCTGAGTTTTACCTCCTTCGACCGGCAGTCGCTTCTGCTGGCGGCCCAGCTGGCTGGGTTCCAACGGATTCGTTTCATCGAGGACACCACCGCGGCGGCCCTGGCATGGGCGGCCCAGGGCGGCCGGGGCCGGGCGGTGGTGTGCTGCTGGGGGGCGACCTATCTCAGCATGGCGGTCGTCGAGATCGGGGACCGCCTGGTTCGGATTCGAACCACATGGGGTTGCTCGGACATGGGGGGCGAGCGCATCGATCTGGGCCTTGCCCGAGAGCTGCTGGCCCAGGTCAAGGAGATCAACCCGAAGTTCGCGATGGAGCCGCACGTCGCCCGGCGAATCCAGACCTGGGTGGAGGGGGCCAAGCGCGACATCGCCAAGCGCGGCAAGGCGGAACTCCAGCTCGCAATCGGGGGCGGGCGATCGGCCAAGCTGGCGTTTACGGCGGATGACCTGGAACGTCATGTGGCGCCGCTGCGCGCGCAGGGTGCCAAGGCGGCTGCGGGGCTGTTGGCGATGGCGAATCTAGGCCGCCTGGATCTGGACACCCTCGTATTGACCGGCGGGATGACCGCCATCGAGAGCATCCGCGACAGCTTCAGCAAGAGCTTCGATCGCACCCCCGTCTCCGGCATCGACCCGGAACAGGCCGTTGTGGAGGGTGCTCTGATGCGGGTGCGCCTCCTCGATCGCGAGGTGTCCTCCCCGTTGGTGCTGGACGCGATGTCGTACGGTCATGGGTTGCGGGGAGGCGACGAGACCGTCAGCGCCATCCTGCCGTGCGGCGTGGTTCTGCCGGCCAGCATCCGCGAGGTGTTTGCAACCGTGCTGGACCGTCAGACCCAGATCGGCGTGCCCCTCTACGCCCGTCAGTCCGTCGATTGGGAAGAGGTCGCGCTGGTCGAGATCTCAAAGATTCCCCCGATGGACGCGGGGCAGGCGGTGATTGAGGTGGCCTTCAAGCTGGACGAAAATGGGATCCTCTCGGTCGAGGCCACCGAGATGACCAAGTCGAAGAAGCTGCAAACCGTGATCCGACCCAAACGCGGCTTGACCTCCGCGGCCATCGAGGCAGCGCTGGAGAATCTGCCGGCGCCGCCGGCCGAAGACGCGGCCGAGGAGTTGATTCGCGATGAGCTGCGGCAGCGGGCGCGCTACTGGCTCGAGTCTCTGAAGGAGCTGACCAAGCGGCGGGCATCCCTCATGACCCGGGATGAGAAGCAGCTCACCGACAAGAAGGCTCGTGAGCTGACCGAGGTGATGGAGGCCGGCGCCGACCTTGTGGAGATGCGTCTCTGCCTCCAGGAGATGCAGGAGGTGGTCCGGCCGTTGGTGCAGCGGGATGTGGATGCCAGCCTGCAGGCTGCGTTGCAGTAGGACAGGCCCACGGTTGCAGCCGGCGCCGCATTTCCCCGGGGACGGCTTGCCGGGTGCGGTCGTGCCATGCGCGAAAGCGCACAGGATGGCGGCATGAGCACCCGCACGACGAGTTCGTTGATTGCGTTCTGTGAGCAGGCTCGCGAGTTGATCGCGGGCGCACAGCGGATTCTGCTTTGCTCGCATGTGTTTCCGGAGGCGGATTCGGTGGGATCCCAGTCCGCCTTGGCGCGCCATCTGCTTCACCAGGGGCGGCAGGTAGTGGTCTGCAACCCGACCCCCGTGTCCGACATCTATCGCTTCTTGATCGACCTGTCGGGCGTGGACCCCCGGCTCTGGACTGACGGGGACGATCAGGTTCCCGTCCATGACCTGATCATCATCTTGGACGTAAACGATTGGGACTACATGGGCTTGCTGGGTAAGGCCCTGGCCGCCTCTCCCGCGCCCAAGCTGCTGTTTGACCACCATCAGCATTCCCGCTGCATTGCGGACGCGGCGCTCATCGACAGCGAGGCGAGTGCCACGGGAGAGGTCCTCTACCGCTACTTCCTGGCCACCGGCGCCCAGATTGACCGGCGCATGGCGGCCGCGCTCTACGCCTCGATCCTGTTCGACACGGGTGGGTTCCGGTTCCGCAACACACGGGATGATACGCTGCTGATTGCCGCCGAGTTGATTCGCCGCGGGGCGAGCCACACCGAGACCGCTGCCCGTCTGTTCGAGAACGAGTCGTTTGCCCGGGTCGAACTGCTGACCTCGGCACTGAGCCGCGTGATGAGCGATCCGGATGGGCGGATTGCGTGGACCTACATCACTACGGAGATGTTCCGCATCACGAGCACCAGCGCCGTGGATGCGGACGGCATCGTCGACCAGTTGATGACGATTCGGGGCGTCGAGTTGGGCATTCTCTTTCGTGAACTGCACCCCCGGCGGATCAAGGTCACCTTCCGCTCCAAGGGGGATCCGAACGTCAGCGAGTACGCCGAACGGCTGGGTGGTGGCGGGCGTCGGACCGCCGCCGGGGTGACGCTGGCGTCCAACCTCAAGGAGGCCATGACCCGAGTGCTGGCCCTGGTCCATGGCGCGGGGACTGACTGAAGCGCGCGAGAATCCATGGCTCCAGGCCTTGGATCCCCGCGCGCAGTGAGAGGTGTGGCGTGCGTTGCCGCCGGTCCGGCAGATGCGGGGCCGCCCTGCCGAACGCTGCCTAGATCTCTTCGAAGAAGAACTCCCGCAACGGCTGCAGGCGCTCGACATAGTCATCCGGATAGAGGAACCAGGCCGTGATGGCAATCGAGGAGAGCAACGAGTTCCCATCCTGGGGGGTGAAGGTGAACCCCACGATCTCGTGCTCATCACGGACATGCAGCGTGGGCACCGATACGACCGTCTGGCTGAGCAGACGGCCGAAGTGGCCCTGATCCCGGCCGAAGGAGAAGATCGAGTTGGCCGACAGCTTCTCGGTCAAGGCCACGCGCTGGTTCTCGCGCAATCTCGAGATGACCTGCGGCAGCGTGATCCGCTCACGCACCTTCATGCTGAACCACATCGAGTGCATGTATTGGGTGTTGACCTTCATGGCGGAGCTGTAGAGCGGTAGCTCGTAACCCAGGGTCTGGAACAGGTGGAAGGCATCCCGGGCATGGTGGGTGCCGAACTTCTCGTCACTGTGTTTGCCGGCCTGCGGGGCGGGGACGAACTTGCTGTCCTGGCTGATGTCGTTCGCGCGCCGGATCAAGACGAAGCGGCCTTCCACAAGATTGCTGGGATCCTTTTCCTGAAGCGTGAGCGTCTCGATCATCACGGCCAAGTTGTGAGTGTTGCACGAGACGACCTGGATGAACTTGTCCTTGCCCAATTCAAGGGCCTCATCATTGATGCCGCGGGCATACATCTTGCCAAAGCCGAACTCGCTGCCTTGCGCCACGAAGCCGGCCGTGTTGGCGGTGGCCGCCTGGTAGGAGACCTCCTTGTTCTTGTTGCCGGCCGGCGTGCAGTCGATGACGACATCGGCCTTGTCAATGGCCTCCTGGTACTCGTATGAGACCTTCATCCCAAGCCGCTCGAACTCCGCGATCATATCCTGGTCTGCAACGAGTTGCGCTCCGCGTTTGATCAGATTCTTGACCTTGGGACGGTCGTAGGTCAGAGCCTGCTTCTTGTTGAAACTGACGGTCTCGATTCCCAGGTCCTTGTGGTAGTTTAGAAGCAGGCCGATGAGCGGCTCCCCAATCGTACCGGTCCCGACTACATGGACATGTTTCCCTGACTTCGACATGACAGTTCCCTTCTCCTTCCTGCTCTGCAGAACCACGCGTGTGCGTCCGTGGAGACTGCCCTTGCATCCATACGCACAACCCCCGGGGCCATACTCGGCGGTTTCGGGCAATCACAAGGCGGTGACAGGCTTCGCACCCATCCTCGGGAGCCTAGATCCCCCCGGGGGGGAAGTCAACCAACCTCGACCTGCGGCGCGGGCTCCACCGCCGTGGAGCGTCCTTCCCCCACCGCGCGGGGCGCACCGGCTGCGGGGGGCGCATTCGGGAGGGAGCGTCCTTCCCCCACCGCGCGGGGCGGACCGGCCGCGGGGGGCGCATCCGGGAGGGAGCGGCGCGACGGCGGATGGAGACCCGCGACCGGGTCTGATATACTCGGCCGTCCAGAGTGTCCGCTCGCCCACCGGGCCGGCGGCGCAGGTTCGGCGGGTGGCCATGGCAGGGGGGAAAGATGACCTTCGAACTGGATCTGAGAGCGGCCGCGACGGGGCCGGAGGCAACCGGGACCCCGTCCTTTTTCGTGCCCGATGTGCTGGGGGCCGATCACCGGGTGCCGGTTCTGGGCGGCGAAGTGATCCGCCAAGTGTTCCTCGACAATGCCGCCAGCACCAAGCCGTTTCGGGCGGTGAGCACGTTCCTGCGAGACATGGAAGGATTCTACTCGAACATTCACCGGGGCAGCGGCTTTGACTCGGTGTTCTGCACGAGGCGCTATGAGGAAGCGCGCGCGATCGTGCGCGACTTCGTCGGTGGGGACCCGCAGCGCGACATCGTGATCCCGGTCCGCAACACGACCGAGGGGCTCAACATGTTGGCCAAGACCTTCGAGCTGACGCATGAGGATGTCGTCGTCACGACCATTCTCGAGCATCACTCGAACGACCTGCCCTGGCGGGGCGAGGCCAGCGTCAAATATGTCGGCCGGCGGCCCGATGGCTGGCTCGATCTGGAGCGCTTCTCGCAGGTCCTGGACGAGCACGCCGATCGATTGCGGGTGGTGGCGGTCACCGGCGCCTCCAATGTGACCGGCGAGGTGCTTCCCATTCACAAGATTGCCGCGCTGGCTCATGCGCATGGAGCCATGATGGTCGTGGACGCCGCCCAGCTCGCGCCGCACCGCCAGATTCGCATGCTGCCGCATGAGGATCCCGAGCATCTCGACTTCGTCGTGTTGAGTGCGCACAAGATGAACTCCCCCTACGGAGAGGGCGCGATCGTCGGCCGCCGGGACCACTTCGCGGAAGCGGCGCCCTACTTGCAGGGCGGCGGAACCGTCTATTCGGTCAGTCTGGACCATGTCATCTGGGCGGATCCGCCGGATCGCCAGGAAGCCGGAACCCCCAACATCCTGGGGCTCTTCGCCCTGGCCGCGGCAATTCGTCTCTACGAACGCATCGGGATGGACCGGGTGGCCGCCCATGAGGCGGTCTTGACCCGCCGGCTTCTGCAGGGCATGCGGCGCCTGCCCAAGGTGTGGATCATGGGGCCGTCGGATCCGGACCAGTTGGCCCACCGGCTGGGAGTGATCAGCTTCGCGGTGGAGGGCCTGCATCACAATCTCGTGGCTGCCATTCTGGCCTACGAACATGGAATCTCCGTACGCTCCGGTTGCTTCTGCGCTCATCCGTTGATCAAGAGCTTCCTGGGGGTCACCCCCGAGCAGGAGGCGAGCTTCGAGCAGCGGATCCGCAAGGGGGACCGTAGCGATGTGCCGGGAGGGGTGCGGGTCAGCATCGGTCTGCACAATACCCGGGAGGACGTCGAGCGTTTCCTTGCGGCCCTGGAGGTGATTGCCGCCGGGACGTGGCGGGGTGACTACCAGCAGGACATCATGACCGGGGAGTACCGGCCGAAGGGGTTCGCCTTCGATTTCGGCAACTGCCCGGATTTTCCGCGCTAGCGCGCAGCGCGTCTCTCAACCGGACGGGGCGGCGGCCGCCGGGTGCTGCCGGCGCAACCGAACCGTGACGATGCAACCCACGAAGAAGGCCAGGGTCGGAAGAGCCTTGACACTGAAGTGCAGGGTCCGGAACCAACCGGGCCAGCTCTCCAGCGCGGCCTGGGAGGAGACTCCCGCCAGCAGCGGGGCCAGCGGATAGAGCGTGGGCAGCCCGAGTGCGATGCCCAGGCACAGCGCCCAGCGGCCCCCGGTGACCAGATACACGGCGGAGACGGCCGGCAGCATCATGACGTAGTGATACTCCCACACGCTCTTGAAGATCAGGAAGAAGGCCGTGGTCCAGATGGCCATGTCGAAGGCCCGCCGGTGAGATTGCCCGCCGGCTTGCAGGGTGGCCCATACGGCCGCCAGCAGGACTGCCCCGGAGGTTGCGATCATCAGCAGGTGGCCGGGGGTCGCGCAACGGTCGCCGACGGTGAAGAGCACCGTTCCCAGCCCTTGCGGGTACTGCGCCGCGAGGTCTTGCAGAACGGTCTGCAGGCCCAGCGCGCCCTTGTACACCCGCGGTGTGAAGGGCGCGAAGTTCAGGCGGATGAACTCGAGCAGATCCTCCGGTCGAAACAGGAAGTAGGGTGCGCTGATGCCCGCCGCGAACATCCCCCCCGCCAGGACCCGTTTGATCCGCGCGTCCCGCAGGTAGGCCACGGCCAGGAGCGCGCTGAAGGTCTTGAGCGACAAACTCGCCGTCCAGGCCCACCAGCTTGCCCGGGCGGCCAAACGGTCGCCGCTCCAACGGTAGCCCTGCCAGGAGGGCCGCCACCCGGGCCATCCCAGAAGCCGGTCCGCCCAAAGGGCCGAGCGTGAGGCGCCGGGGGGCCGTGGCAAGACCGGTTCACGGGGGGCCGCGGCGGCGCGGCGGCCCGATCCGGCGGCGTTGGCGTCATGGCGCCACAGGAACCAGAGCAGGGCCGCCATGCAGAGGGAGTACTGCCCCATGATCTGTTCGATGCAATAGGGGAAGAACCCCAGCCACAGGCCGGCCAGGATCCAGCGCCGACGCACGGGAAAGACGCGCCAGCGCAGCAGCGAGACGACCGTGGCCAGCAGGATCAGCTCGACGAGTCCGACCCACACCCAGTAGGCCGCCTGCGGCGGGAGGAGCGCCGCGCCCAGGGCGGCGCCATAGGCCGTCGGTGGCAGGTAGCGATAGTAGTAGGAGAAGGGAACCACGGGAGGGGCTTCATTTCGATACTCTTCCCGGTCATAGATGCTGTAGCCGCCCAGCAGGTTGGCGCCCGCCTGGTAGATGCCATAGAAATCCGAGGCCTGTCCGAACCCCTCGACGGCCTCCACGAACAGCGGATTCAGGAATCCGCTAGGCAGCGAAAGCGCAAACGCGATGTGGAGGAGGACTCCCAGGACGAAGAGCAGCCGGGCCCCGCCGCCGGCCTGTTCGGTGGTCATGATTGTATCCGCCAATGTCGCACTCCCTCGTTTCCCCGCGGCCAGCCGCCATCCTATAGGAGGAAATCGGAGCCGCCAAGGCCGGGCGCGGGATCCTCGGAAGAAGACGGTTCGGGAGGGGGGGGGCCGGGAGAAGACTGCTCGGATGGAGGCGAAGCCCAGGATCGTTCCGGCGCCCCTCCCAGTCGGCGCTCGAGCCGAGTCATCAGGCCCAGCAACCAGCGCGCCTGCCCCTGGCTGAACTCTGCGCTGCGCAACGGCTGCAGGTAGGCCGAGGGCGGGTGCCCGTGCAGTGCACGGCTCGGGTACTCCAGGGCCGCGAGGATGCCTTCCGCCCGGCCGAGCAACTCCTGGCGGTCACGCAGGGAGACGCTCAGTACATCGCCCGGGATACGGCCGGCCGGCTCGCCCGGGCCTGGGCGAGCGGGGGTGATCATGGCCTCGGCGGCCTGCAGACCGAATTCATAGGCGCAGACCGTGACCGCGTGGGCGAGATTCAGCGGCGCACCCTCGCGCGTGGGAAGGCGCAGCAAACGATGGCAATGATCGAGCCAATCGAGACTCAATCCGTCCCGTTCGGATCCGAAGAGCAGCAGCACGCGCCTGGCCTCCTGGGCCAGGTAGTCACGGACCAGAGTGCGGGCGCTTTCGGGCCGCCGACGCTTGCCCTCGCGCGCACTCGTGCCCCAGACCTCATCGAATTCGCGCACCCGCTCGGGGAACTCCTCCAGCGACCAGGACTCCGCCGTGCGCAGGACGTCGCGGCCGATCCTGACGGCCAGGGTCCGGTCCTTGGCCGCCGCCTTGCGCAGTGGAGCGATCAGCACCAGGCGCTGGAACCCGAATGCGGCCAGGCTTCTGGCGGCCGCGCCGATGTTGCCGGGTTCGCTCGTTCCCACGAGGCCGAACGCAATCGGTAGATCGAGCCGGTTCATTCGAAGGCACTCCTGCTGCGTCCGCGTTGCGGGTCCACGCTCATGGAAACGGCCGGGCGCGCCGCGCCAGAGTGCGCGGTGCGCCCGGCCGGTGGGCCACCGGTGGAAGCGTGCGGCTACTCCGGCATGCGCAGGGCCACGAAGCGGCGATTCGCCTGCGTGACCACCTTGAGCAACAGAATCTCGCCGGCGTCCAGTTCGTCAATCCTCTCCTTCAGATCCCGCAGCGACCGGACCGGCTCACGCTGCGCGTGCGTGATCACATCGTACTGGCGAAGGTCGGCGTCGGCCGCCGGGGTTCCGGGGCTGATCTGGGTCACCACCAGCCCGGTCAGGTCGCTGTCGATGCCCAACTCCTGGCTCCAGCGCTCGTCGAGTTCCGCCAGTTCGAGTCCCAGCTCCGTGAGGGTGTCCAGATCCTCCTTCACCTGGGCCAGCGGTTCCTCGGGCTCGAGTTCTCCGATGCGAACGTCGAGCTTCTTACGCTTTCCGTCGCGGAGCAAGGCAATCTCCACCTCGGTGCCCGGGGTGATGGAGGCCACCCGAAGCTTCAGATCTTCGGAGCTCTCGATCGGACGCCCCCCGATTTCAAGAACAATGTCGCCGTCCTGAATGCCGCCCTCCTCGGCCGGGCTGCCCTCGGTCACCTGCTGAATCAGGACGCCGCCGCGCGACTGGGCATCCATGCCGAAGGCCTCGCGCAGGGAGGGGTCGAGATCGCGGATGTAGATCCCCAACCAGCCGCGGATCATGCGGCCCTCGCGCAGGATGTGATCCATGACCGTGGCGGCCAGATCGATGGGGATGGCGAATCCGACGCCCTGGTATCCCCCGGTACGGGTGGCGATGGCCGTGTTGATGCCGATGACCTCGCCGTAGAGATTGACCAGGGGCCCGCCGCTGTTGCCCGGGTTGATGGCCGCATCGGTCTGGATGAAGTCCTCGTAGCGAGTCAGACCGATCCCCGAACGACCCTTTGCGCTGACGATGCCGGCGGTCACCGAACCGCGCAGCCCCGGGCCGAAGGGGTTGCCCATCGCCAGCACCCATTCGCCCACCCGCAGGGCCTCGCTGTTGCCGGTCGGCACCCAGGGCAGATCATCGTGAGATTGGAGCCGGAGCACGGCCAGATCGGTGCTCGGGTCGGTGCCAATGACCTCGGCTTCGAACTCGCGATCGTCGGAGAGCAAGACCTTGACGCGCGCGGCATCTTCCACGACGTGATTGGCGGTGAGCACGATGCCGTCCTGGCTGACGATCACTCCCGAGCCGAGGGCCTCCTGTCGGAACTCGCGGGTCCGCGGGTCGCTGTTGCGGTCGCGGAAATGGGGCATGAAGCGCTCGAAGAAGTCGGGAAAGGGCGAGCGCGACGGCCCCGTGCCGAAGTTCATGGTCACGACCCGCTCGCTGGTGATCGTCACCACCGCGGGCAGGACCGCGTCGGCCACCTCGGAGAAGCTCTGCCCGAGCGCCGCCGCGACCTCGACCGGATCCTGATCCGGCGAGGCGCTGGCCGGCGTGGCCAGGGAGCCGAAACCCTGGGTCAGGTAGGAACCCGCCAGGCCGGCCGCCGCGGCCACCGCCATCAGGACGGTCCAGGGAATCCAGCGTCCGGCGCGGCCCCGCGTGCGGATCTGAGGATGTCTGCCTTGTTTCATTCGGACTGCCTCCTTATCTCACTCTCGGACGTCGTCCCGTTTCGCCGGCGCCCGCATCGTCTCGCGTCTTTTCTGCCCCCCCCCCCCCCCCCGCCGGGGGGCGCCCCCCCCCCCGCCCCCCCCCGTCCCCTCTTTTTCCCGCCCGCCCCCCCCGGGGGGGGGGGCGCCGCCTCGCGGCCCCGGCCGCGCATGCGTGGCTCCTCGACAGGTTCGCCGAGCCGACCCTGGCCGGTCCGCTCGAAAGGGGAAACACCCAAGGCGCGGGCCCTGTTCCGCAACTTCGTGCCCCACCACGATAGCAGCCGCCCCCCTCGAGGACCAGGGATCTGCCGTGGCCTGGCCGCGGTGCCGCGTACGGTGTCCTACCCGGCGGCCGAGTTGCACGATCCGGCACGCCCCATTGCAGGATGCAGCTCCCGGCGCCCCGTGCGCCCCACGCCAATGCAGAAACGGCCAAACCTGCTCCAGGAAAGGCAATTAGATAGTCAGTTGCCATGCCGGACCGTGGCATGCCTTCTGTATAGACGAAGGCTATGATCAAGCAGAACTCACTCCCCAGGCAGAAGTCCCTCTTTCCGTGGTTGCGGATTGAGGTCGGTGGTGCACCCCAGGGGCCGAGCGGGCTGCTGCCCGCGGCGCGTCCGCAGGCCTCCCCCGCGGCCGCACCGCACCGAGCTGCCGGGCTGCGCGTGGGCAGCCTGCTAGGCATGCTGTGCCTTCTCTCGGTTCTGCCGGCGCAGGCCACCCGCGGCGGAGAGCCCAGCTATCCGCGGGTCATGGCCCACACCTACAACACCGACCAGCTCCCCCTCGATCAGCAAGAGCAGGTGCCCTGGTTCGACATGCTCAGCACGCGCGAATCGCCCGAGCGGCTTGCGGAGATCCGCGCCGCCAATCCCGACATCCGCATCTACTACCGCAGCATGCCGCAATTCCTGCCGGCCTGGAACGAGCAGGAGACATTCTGGCATGCGGACACCTCCTGGTGCCTGCTCCGGCTGTGCCAGTACTATGCGCTGCAGAATGACTGGTTCCTCTACGACACCAGCGGGGAGCGCATTCCCGGGTGGACCGGTTACGTTGCCAACTGGACCCGCCACTGCCCTCTGGGAACCTATGGGACCTCCGTGGGCATGACCTACGCCCAGTGGTACACAGACGTGGCCCTGGCGCAGATCACCCAGAACTCGCCCGAATGGGAACCGTGGGGGTGGGGCAGCAGCTCCTATGACGGCATGGCCTGGGAGGTGCTCGTCGACTGCCCGCACTGCTGCGTGGCAGGCCAATACAGCGAGGCCGACCCCGACCGGGACGGGATCGCCGAGGGCATCGGGGAGACGACCTGGTGCTGGGCGGGCGGCGACCAGGAACCGCTCTCGATCCTCTTCCGCGAAACCAACGACGCCTTCCGGGAGCGGCTCTTCGATGTCGTCGCCGATGACCTGGTCATTCTGATCAATCGCGGCGGTCCCGGTTCGAACCCTTCCTGGACGACCGAGTTGAACGGATTCAAGCTCGAGGAGTGGCATCCGAACCCGAACCCGACCGGTTCCCACAACTGGTGGAACCTGATGTACGGCCGCTTCAACTGGGGGGCCCCGGTCGGGTACGGCTACGAGTACGCCGAACGGGCCATGAATCCCCAGGGCATCGACGAGCGATCCGGATGGGACGTCACCTACCTCGAGGTGATGACCCGTCGTCCGGAGTATCAGGATCCCGACTACCGCGCGCGCATGATCCGGTGGGGGTTGGGCACGACCATGCTCGGGGATGGCTACTTCACCTTCACCGAGGATGAGAAGCACATCATCTGGCTGCCGGAGTATGACTGGGATTTCGGGCAGCCCGTCGAGGAGTTCCAGAGGGAGGTCTTCAGCGGCGACACGCTCTACGTCCGCCGCTTCGAGCACGGGCAGGTCGAGGTCAACCCCTATGGCCTGTTTCTGTCAGGGGTGCCGCCGCGGGATTCGCGTTTCAGCTTCTGGCTGACGATCGAGGATCTCGAGGCCCAGATCGCGGCCCCGGACTCGGTGCGGCTGCACTGGGTGCAGCCGGTGACGGAGCAGGGCAGCGGGTACTACAGCCAGGTGCGCCAGGCGACCGTCCCGATCACGCCCGAGAACTGGCAGAGCTGCGAACCGGTCCAGGGCGAGTTGGAGTGGCCCGCGGTCGTCGGCGGTGTGATGCGCCAGGGCGCCGGCGGGCTCGAACCGAACACGCAGTACTACTTCGCCGCCAAGAACCAGGTGCATGGGCGCTACGAGCCGGGCATCTCCAATGTCGTCACGCTGACCACTCCGGTTCAGGAAGAGGAGGACAACGAGGCCCCCGCGGCGATTGAAGATCTCGGCGCGCGGGATGTCACCACCGTGTCATTGACGCTCACCTGGACCGCCCCCGGGGATGATGCCCACGAGGGCACGGCCGATCACTACCTGGTCCGGCGGCGCACCGGCGGACCGATCGAGACCGAAGCGCAGTGGAGCTCCGCGGCACCGGTCACCACCGGGCTGCCGACGCCCGGGCCGGCGGGAAGCGATCAGGAGCTCGATCTCGAGGGCCTCGAACCGGAGACGCTCTACGGGTTCGCGGTGCGGGCCGTGGATGAGGCCGGCAACATCGGCGGGCTCTCGAATCCCCTTGCCGTGACGATGCTCTCGGTCCCGCCGGGGGCGATCGAGGATCTGGTCGTCGCGGGCGTCCACCTCGACGGCTTCGATCTGGCCTGGACCGCCTCGGGCGGCAGCGCGGAGCAGGGCCGGGCGGCGAGCTATGTGCTTGGCGTTCTCGCGGGCCAGGCGATCGACTCGGAAGCGGACTGGTCGAGCGCCGCGCTGCTGACCGACGGGTTGCCCGTGCCGGAGATGTCCGGGACGGCGCAGTCCTATCGTCTGGCGGATCTGCAGGCCGCTTCCACCTACGGGCTCTGTCTGCGAGCCTACGACGGCTTCGGGAACCTCTCGCCGCTGGGCAACTCCCCGGTGGCCACGACCCAGACGCCGCCCGACACGATCCCTCCCGGCCGCATCGAGGATCTGACGGCCGAGCCCGGCCTCCACCGCGTGGATCTGGCCTGGACCGCGGTGGGCGATGACGGTTCGATCGGTACGGCGGCGTCCTATCAACTGGGCTGGATCCTGGGCCGTCCCATTGAGAGCGAAGAGGACTGGCGGATGGCCCAGAGAAGTGGCTTCGATCTGCCCGATCCGGCCCCGGCGGGGACGCCGCAGACATTGGCCGTCGAGGGCCTGGAGGCGGCCACGACCTACGGCTTCTGCCTGCGGGCCGTCGATGAGGCGATGAACATCTCGCCCCTGAGCCCGCCACAGACCGTGACCACCCTGGATCCTCCCGAGCCGGGGGATAGCGAGCCGCCGGCGCCGATCGATGACCTGGTGAGCTCGGCCCTGGTCGACGGTTTCTTCCTGGAATGGACCGCGACCGGCGATGACGGCACACTTGGGGTGGCCGCACAGTACGAGCTCGGGTTTCTCGAGGGCGGCCCGATCGAGACCGAGGACGATTGGTCGGCGGCCACCGTGATCACCGCCGGTCTGCCGGCACCCCTGGCTCCCGGCACGCCCCAGAGCTACCGGCTCAACGGGCTGCCCGACAGCACCGTCTTCGGGCTGTCGCTGCGGGCCCTCGATGAGGCCGGTCATCGATCGGCCCTGGGCCGGGCGCATGTCGACACCACGCTTGCCCTGCCGGCCGGGAATGGTCCCGACAGCGATCCTCCGATGATGATCGAGGATCTCACCGTGGTGGCGGTCTACGACGACGGCTTCCTCCTCCAGTGGACCTCGCCCGGTGATGACGGCCCAGAGGGCCGCGCGACGTTCTACGTGCTCGGGATTCTCGCCGGGAGTGCCATCCTGACGGAGGCCGACTGGCAGGCGGCCCTGCTGCGCAGCAGCGAGCTCCCTGAGCCGACGCCTGCCGGCGGCACACAATGGGTGCGCATCCAGCGGCTCGCCGCCGGTCAGCCCTATGGGCTTACCCTGCGGGCCTACGATGAGGCCGGCAACCTCTCGCCGCTCGGACCGCCGCTGATCGCGACGACCGCGCCGGAGGATCCGGAGCCCGGCGAGGACACCATCCCACCGGCGGCCATCGATGACTTGCTGGCGGCGGAGGAGTACCCCGACGGATTCGTGTTGACCTGGACCGCGCCGGGAGACGATGGCCACGTGGGGATCGCCGCCGCCTACGCCCTGGGGATCCTGGAGGGCCGGGCGATCGCCCTCGAGACCGACTGGGACGCGGCCGAGAAGCTGACCGATGGCCTGCCGCCGGCCGGACCGGCCGGGCTGGATCAGGCCTACCGCGTGCGCGGGCTGGCGCCGGAGACAGTCTACGGACTGGCCCTGCGCGCTCGCGATGAGGCCGGGAACTGGGGGGCGCTGGGCACCCCGCTGCAGGCGATCACCTTGCCGGAGGAGGGACCCGATCCGGGCGGGGAGCAGGATCAGACCCCGCCGGGCGCGATCCTCGATCTGGCGCTCGAGGGGATCGGGCCCGACTGGGCCGCTCTCCGTTGGGTCTGTTCCGGGGATGACGACAGCAGCGGCGTCGCCGCCGGCTTCGTCCTGGGAGTTCGCGGAGGCGATTCCTTCAGCACCGAGGCGCACTGGCAGGCGGCCGCCAAGATCACCGAAGGTCTGCCCGTACCGGGCGAGCCGGGCAGCTCCGTGCAGCATCGCCTGGACGGGCTCACGCCCGAAGCGACCGTGACCCTGATGGTGCGCGCGGTCGATGACGTCGGGCAGATTTCGCCGCTGGGATCGGCGCTGACGATCACCCCGCCGGCGCCTGTGGATCAGACCCCGCCCGGCCCGGTCGTGGATCTGCACGCGGCGGCCCTGCAGGACCAGGCCGTGCGGCTCACCTGGACCTCGGCGGGAGATGACGGGGCAGAGGGGATGGCTGCCGTCTACACGCTGGCGGTCAGCAGCGACGGTGCCATCGAGAATGAGGCCGCCTATCAGGCGGCCGCCCGGAGCGAGCATCCGGTGGAGACACCCGGCGGGACCGCCATGGATCTGCTGCTCACCGGCCTGCCGGTCGGTCCGACCCTGGGGTTCGCGATTCGCTATCGTGATGAGGCCGGGCTCGAGGGGGCGCTCTCGAACAGCCCAACCGTGGTTCTGGAGGAGCCGGATCCCGATCCGGATCCCGACCTGACGCCTCCGTCAGCGGTGAGCGACCTGCGGGTCAGCGAGTTGGGCATCGACTTCCTGACAATGACCTGGACGGCCACGGGGGACGATTCGACCTGCGGAACGGCCCACCGTTACCTCCTGGCGGTGCGTGTCAATGAAGAGGTCGGGCCACAGAATTGGGAAAGCAGCCAGGTCTACGAACTGGCCCTGCAGCCCCAGCCGGCCGGGTCTGTGGAATCCTGGATTCTGGATGGCCTCGACGCCGGCGGACTCTATGGCGTGGCCCTGCGGGTGGCCGATGAGGCCGGCAATCTCTCGCCGGTATCGAATGCCCTGCGCGTCCAGCTCAGCACCCCGCACATCCCCGCGCCGCCCGAGCCGGTCGGCGATCTGTCGCTGGCCGCCCTCGGGCCGGGCTGGTTGGATCTGGAGTGGACGGCGCCGGTCAGCCGCGAGGTGGCCGGGCCGGTGGCCCACTACGAGCTCTGCTTCGCGCGGGTGCCGATCACGGAGGAGAACTGGCCGAATCTGTTGCGCGCGCAGGACCTGCCGCCGCCGGGCGAGCCGGGGGCCGTCGAATCCTACCGGTTGGGCCCGATCCGTTGCGCGGAGAGTTACTGGGTGGCGGTTCGATCCCGGGACGCCCTGGGCAACTGGTCGGCGATGTCGAACATCGTCTTCGGAGTGACCCTGGCCGAGGACCGCAGCGCGCCGCCCGCGCCGGCGATGCCGGCGGTCTCGATCGTGCGCGGCAAGGAGGATCAGGGAGTGTGGGTGACCTGGCTGGCCGTGGAGGTCGAGGACATCGCCGGATACTACCTGTATGGGCGCCCGGCCGGCGCGACCGAGCCGGTGCGCCTGTGCGCGCAACGGATCGAGCATGGCCCGCAGAACCAGATCGCCCCGGGTCGCATGGGATGGCCGATCCAGCCCCCGCCGGGCCATGAGCAGTACCTGGTGTGCGTGACCGCCGTCGATCAGGCCGGCAATGAGAGCCCCGCCAGCGAAGAGGTCGAGCTGTTCGCCGAGCAGGTTGCCCTGCGCGGCCCGTATCCCCATCCGATCGTGGTGGCCCCGGGCGGCACTCCGGCCGAATTCCACCTCGCGCTGCCGGCCGTGTCCGCGGGCACCGTGGAGGTTGATCTGCGGATCTACTCGGTCAGCGGCGAGCTGGTGCGCAGCCGTTGGGGACAGGGCTATCCGAACTTCCCGGCCGGGGTCACCGCGGCGGTGACCTGGGATACGACCAACGATCGCGGCCAGCGAGTCGCTCCGGGCCTCTACTTCGTCCGGATGAGCGCGCTGGGCAAGAACGAGGTTCGCAAGGTCTACGTGAAGCGCGAATAACAGGGCGAGCCCGCCGCGGCTGGCCCCTGGCCTGCTAAGGGCAGGGTGGGTGCGCGCGCCGCGCGGACCCCCGGTCCCGACAGCAAGGGGGGGGGCATGAGGGCTCGATACGGGTTCGGTTGCGACATCGGATGTCGATCCATGCCGCGACCGGCGGCGGCAGCCGCGGCACGGCGGACACTGCTTCGGGTGATGGCCGTGCTGCCGGCCGTCACGCTCGCGAACATGGTGGCAGCCGCGGCACCGGTCCACGGCGAGCCCGGCGGCCGGGTGGCCAGGGATCGGGATGCCTGGACGATTCCCTTCGCGGCCTGTCCCCCGGTGCTGGATGGGCGGTTGAACGAAGCCTGCTGGCGATCGGCGCCCGTGGCGGAAGAGTTTCGCCAGGCCGGCCCCGTCCCCGGGGCGGCCCCCAGCGAGCGGACGCGGCTGCGTCTGGTCGCCGATGAGCATCATCTGTATGTCGGCTTCGAATGCTTCGATCAACGTCCCGGCCAGATTCGCGCCCACCGCATGCGCCGGGACCAGGCCTTCCGAGATGATTGGGTCGCTGTCCTGCTGTCGCTCAACGATGCCGACCCCGGGGCGATCGAGTTGTTCGTCAATCCGGTCGGCTGCCAGATGGACGCCTACCAGACGGGGGAACGCGACGATCTCTCGCTCGACTACGATTTCCTTTCGGCCGCCCACCAAGGCCCACAGGGGTGGTCGGCCGAGCTGGCCATCCCGTGGCACATTCTCGGAGAGGGCTTGCGGACCGGGGCCGAGCTGCGTTTGCTGGCCCTTCGTCATCTCTCCCGCAGCGGCGAGCAGGTCGCCTTTCCCGTTCACGATCTGCGCTCGCCCGGCTGGCACCGGCGCGGTATGCCGCTGAGATGGGAGCCGGTCGGGATCCACGGCCGCCGCGAGCTGCTGCCGAGCATTGCGAGCCGGACGCAGATCGTGCGGCGCGCCGGAGCGCCCCGGGAGGTGCGGTCGACGCAGGTCGGAGCCACGGCGCGCTGGGCGCTGTCGAATGGACTGCGCCTGGCGGGAACCGTGCGACCCGACTTCAGCCAGGTGGAGGCCGACATACCGCAGCTCGAGGGCAACCGCCGCTACCCGGTCTACTACCCGGAGAAGCGTCCGTTCTTCTTGAGCGAACGGGAGTTCTTCACCCTGGCGGCCACGGGGGACGCCCTACTGCGGGGCATCCACACGCGCACCATCGCATCGCCGCTGTGGGCCGTCAGCCTCGCCCGAAACCTGGGCGCGCGTCAGCGGGTCGGGCTGCTATGTGCCTATGAGCGGGCCGCCGACCGCCGCGAGTGGGGTTTGACGGACCTGGATTCGGGGGAGGGCCGCTTCACCGGCTTGCTGCGGGCGCGCGCGACCCTGTCCCGGCACGGCCAGGCCGGCCTCCTGCTCGGTTCGGTCCGGCACGGGGCGCAGCGGCACGATCTCGCAGGCCTGGATGCCGGCGCGCGCTTTGGCGCAGCCCAGGCCAGCGGACACCTGTTGTGGAGTCGCCAGACGCGGACGGGCGCCGATCAAGAGCAGTCCACGGAAGGCCATCCGAATCGCGGGGCGGCGGCCGCCGCCCGACTCTGGTGGGCAAACTCGTCCTGGCGGGCCGAGACCTGGTCGAGCCTGGTGAGCCCCGGGTTCACCCTGCCGGCCGGGCTGTTGAGGGATCCGGATTGCCGGCGGGCCGGGTGGGAACTCGAGCGGCGCTTCCACCGGGGCAGTGTGTGGTTTCCGGTCACGGCGGTGGCGGTTCGCCAGCAGTACCGCGAACCCTATGCCGGCGGTGCGTCCGAGTGCTGGAGCCACATGCGTGCCCAGACCCGTGTGAGCAACGGCCAGTCGCTGTGGGTGGGGTTGGCCCGCGATCGGGAGCAGTATGGCGGCCGCCGCTTCCGGCTCGCGCGCGTCTGGTTCGGCGGGGAGACGCGCCCGCACTCCACCCTGACCCTGTCAGGAGAGAGCACGATCGGCCAGGCGCTCTACTACGATCCAGGGCGGCCCTTGCGGGGAAGGGTCAAACGGGTCACGGCCGACCTGCTCTGGGAACCGTCGGCAGCCTGGGCCTGTCGCCTGGTCTACCTAACAGAGAGATTCTCGGCGTCCTCTCCCACGGGCGCCGGCTCGGGGGCCGGGTATCTCGACTCCGTGGTCTCGGCGCGCCCGCACTGGTATCCGCACCCGGCCACCGGTGTACGGATACTGCTGGATTGGCGGCCCAACGTCGAAGGTCTCCTGGCCGAGGCCCTGGTCACATTGCGCACCGCACCCGGGGGTGAGATCCAGCTCGGGTACGGCGGATCCCACCTGGGCGAGGGGCATCCGTCGCGCTGGCGGGCGGTCGAACGGAGCTTCTACCTGAGATATACCCATCGGGTCCTGCTGTGAACCGCCGGCCGAGGTTACCCACGAGCGCCCGTCACGGCTCGGCAAGCCTCCCGGCCCATCCCGGGTGAGCCTTGTCGGCTACAGCTGGCGGTAGCGCTCAGGGTCCCCCTGCATGTAGGAGGTCGTATCCCAGAGTTGCTCGTAGAGCCTCTCCGGCATGAACCGCTGTCCGGGCACGGCTGCCCCGAAGCGTGCTGCGAACTGCCGGGAGAGCTCGGCCGGCTCATATCCGGCCAGACGGGCCATCTGCGCGATGGTTTCTCCATGGTTGAAGAGTTCGAGACGGGGTTCTTGGCCGTCGAGCGTCACGATCACCTCGGGCGGGCGGCCAAACAGGTTGTGATGATCGCCCATCACTTCCTGATAGGCCCCCAGCAGGCAGAGCGCCAGCAGATAGGGCTGACCCGCCCCGGTGGCGTGCAGCTCGAGCATCTCCTTGACCTCGCGCACGTCGATGAAGCTGTCGATCACCCCATCGGAGTCGCAGGTCAGATCCACCAGGATGCCTTGCTGCGTCGGGGTCTCATGCAGGCGGTGGATCGGCAGGACAGGGAACAGCTGCTCGATCGCCCAGGAATCGGGCGCCGAGTAGAAGACGCTGAAGTTGCCCACATACGTCTCACGGAACGCCTTCTCCATGACCTTGAACTCGTCGGAGACATAGCGGGTCTGGCGCGCATACAGCAGCGCCGAACGACAGATCTGATAGAAGTATTGATCGGCCCGCGCCCGGTACTCGATCGAGATGTAGCCCAGGTCGAACAGATTCAGGATCTCCGTACGCACCTCCAAGGCATCGTGGTAGTACTCCCGGAAGTTCTTCACGGAAATGTCGCCGGCCAGTTCCTCGAGGTAGCGCAGCTGGGTGGGGATCTCCTCCTCATTCTCCTCCGAGCCGCCGTTGACGTCCTCGGCGGCCAGGTTCCAGGAAGGTTTGTAGTCGACCGGGATGTCGCTTTCCCGGCTCTCGCAGTTCGTGACCAGCAGGGCATGATGGGCCACCAGCACGCGGCCGCTCTCGCTGACCAGATCGGGCATGGCCACGGCCTCTTCCGCGCACACCTCCTGCACGGTGTAGACCACATTGTTGGCGAACTCCTGGAAGCTGTAGTTCACGCTGCTGTCGGAGGTCGTGCCGCTGCCGTCGTAGTCGACGCCCAGGCCGCCGCCCACGTTGAGCGTGGTGAGCGGAACGCCGCGGGAACGCAGCTTGGCGTAGATGCGCGCCGCCTCCTTGACGGCGTTCTTGATCCGACGCACGGAGGTGATCTGCGATCCAACGTGATAGTGCAAGACCTGCAGCCGATCGAGAACATTGGCCGCGCGCAGCTGGTCGATGGCCGCGAAGAGGGCGGTGGTGTTGAGTCCGAACTTGGCGGCCTCACCGCCGGAGGCCTCCCAGCGGCCGCTGCCGCGGCTGTGGAGGCGGCAGCGCAGGCCGATCACCGGGCTGCGTCCCTGAGTCTGAATCTCCTTCAGGAGCGTAGGTACCTCCGCCAGCCGCTCCACGACCAGCACAATCTGCGGGTCCCGTCCGGAAGCCGCCACGGCCATGCGCATGATCTGCTCGTCCTTGAAGCCGTTGATGCAGATCCAGGAACCCGGGGGCAGATCCTGTGCGAGGGCGATGGCAAGCTCCCCCTTGCTGCCGATCTCGAGTCCGAAGGCATGCGGGCGGCCGGCCCGGCTCAGGGCTTCCACAACCGCCCGATGCGGATTGACCTTCAGGGGAAACACGCTCCGGTAGGTTCCCTCATAGCCGGTCTCCCGGATGACCTGATCGAAGCAGGCATAAAGGGATCCGAGCTGGGTTTCCAGGATCTGCGGGAAGCGGAAGTGGATGGGGGGCGTGATTCCGAGCTCGCCGCAGCGTCGCATGGCATGGATCAACGAGACCTGCCGGCCGTCCCGGTAAGGACAGACGGCCAGATGACCGGCCCCATTGATGGCGAAATAGCCGGCGCCCCACTCCTCGACGCCGTACGGACTCTGCAGTTTGGTTGTGGTTGCCATGGGCGCAATCCCCCCCTGTTGATCCATGGACACGGGCGGGGGTCAATGTACGCGATGGCAACCTAGAATTGGTAGCCCAAACTGAAGCGCTGCGTATCGCCCAACTCCTCACGGCCGAAGGCCATGCCGTAATCGAAGGCGATCTGCCGCCACAGCAGCCCGATGCCCCCCGAGGGCAGGATCTCGACCGATTCACCATCATCGATATGACGCACCCCGGCGCGCAATGCGAGGGCCGGGCCGGCCGGATGCCATTCGATCCCGCCAGCCAGGCGTTGCAGATGGGATCGTTCCAGGTCATAGACGGCCTCGATCGGAACCAGAATGCAGCGGGTCGGCCGCCAGCTCAGACCGAACTGAGCCCGGGGCACCAGGGTCTCATCATCGTTGTTCTCCCATCCGAGGCTCGACCAGAGCGAGCGCAGCAGGATCGAGGCTTCAAGCCCGGTGCCGATACCGCCGGCCAATCCGAAATCGAGGGCGTATCCGGTGGCGCTGGTCGCGTCCAGGTCCGAGCGGATGATCAGATAGTGCGCCGCCAGCCCGTACCGGACACCCCATTTGCCATGGCGCGCCAGGGCGAAGGCCACATCGTACTCGCCATAGGACTCCGGTTCGAGATCCACCTGGGTGGCTTGCACGGCGAGCCCATAGGCGGTGGTCACACGCCCGCGCCGCGCCTCGAGCTGCCCCTGCTCCCAGGACAGGTGCCGGGCGAACTTCGGCAGCCCCACGAAGACCGACGTATGGTGAACCAGACCCAGGCCGAAGAGATCGGCGTAGGTCGCCACCACGGCGTTCTCTTCAAGGGTCACCAGCTGGGCAGGGTTGTAGTACATGGCCGAGGGATCATCCACCACGGCTCCCATGGCGCCGCCCAGGGCCGCAGCTCGTCCCCCGGGCTCGAGATCGGCAAAGGCGCCGGTCATGGCCGTGCCGCCTTCCTGGGCCTGACCGGGCCAGGTCAGGATCGCCGTCAGGGGCGCCAGGAGCATGGCGCCCAGCATCAGCACTCGTCCCATGGTGATCGGCGCGGCCGGCCGGACGATCGAATCGGCCGGGCGCGTGGCCGCTCCCGCGTTGCGCGGATGGGTCTTATCGGGTGAACACAAAGGCCCTGACCTCCTCATGTTCCACGCCGCTCCCAGCAGCGCGGGTGCGAATCCGCAGAAAATAGGGTCCCCGGCGCACACCGGCGCCATCCCCATTGCGGCCGTCCCATTCCTGGCGGACGATGAAGAGGGGAGTGCCCTTGTGCGACCAGGACCGGACGCGCTCCCCCTCCAGATTGAAGATCTCCAAGGCTACCGTGTCCCACCCCTCGGGGCGGGCGAGCACGAACTCATCCCCCGGCGCGAACGGCTTGGGGATCGAGTAGGTGGTTCCCGCCACGCGAAAGATTCGCAAGTCGATATCCTCTGTCGACCGGTTGCCCAGCAGATCCTGCGCATACAGGGTCACGACATTCTCCCCCGGTTCGAGCGGCAGTGTGATCGAGAAGGTGGACTCATCCGGGTCGATCTGGCCCTCCACGAGGACCGGGTCATCGAGGGTCTCGGTCAAGATCTCGGCGGAGACGCCGGCCGCATCGGAGGGCACCGATCCGTTCAGCGTGATGCTGGCGGCGGAGGTCTGGCCGGGCGCTCCCCCGGCCGCCAGGATGGGCCCGCCCTGGGGACCCTGGTTGTCCATCTCGAAGAGAATCGCCTCGCTGGTATCGGAACCGCAGGCGGTGTTCCAGACGTAGGCGCGCCCATACAGGGGGTAGGGATCCTGTCCCGGCCCGCAGCAGGCATTGACGCCGAAGCGGTACTTGATCTGGTACACGCGCAGCGAGTCGGTGCTCAGCGAGTCGATCTTGCTCCGCTCGACGCGCTGAAACTCGAAGCCCGCGTCAAGATCCGAAAAGTCGGCGCGCACGAAGAGGTTGTCGGTCGAGCGCCAATAGGAGTGCAGAATGACCTGGCCGCTGTTGCGCACCAGCCAGAGTGTGTCACCGTTGCGCACATTGAAGACCCCCGGGGAGATGACCCTGGTCATGACATGCTCGGGTGGGTGGTTGTTCAGACAGAAGCGCACGGCGCGGGTAGTCGTGCGCAACTGGGTGACCGGGTCGTAGGCGGTGATGGGGATGACGATCTCATCATTGTCGACCAGAAGGTTGTTCTCGGAGATCGTGTACTCGAACTGATAACAGTTCCAGGTCTCGTAGCCGCCTCCCACGCGCACGCTGTCGAGACTCTCGCAGGGGACCCCCCAGACGCCCGCCCCCGCCTGGCTGTCCAGGGCGCTGAAGTCGGCCAGGATCTCATACGGGGCCCGGCCGTCCCAGTAGCAGTAGAAGACGATGTCGTCGCCGTTGCGTACCGCAAACTCGGGCTGGGTGGCGCTGGTATCGGCGGTCACGACACCGGGCGTCGGCCAACTCACGACGCAGCGCTTGAACTGGGGGGCGCCCTCTCTCGTGAGCAGGTACTCCTCAGAAGGTTCACTGCGGTTTCCAATGAAGTCCCGGCCGTAGGCGACGATGTGATTGGTGCCGCTCTCGAGTTGCAGCGTGTCATAGAACTGCAACGTGTTGCCGACCGGGAAGAGGTCGAGCACCTGCTCGATGCTCTGGTTGATCACCACGAGCAGGTCGGCCGATCCCGCGGGCGCCGTTCCGTAGACGATCAGCTCGCTCTCGCCGGTGCTCGGCGGGATCTCGCTGGCGAACAGCGGGGCCCCGGCCGGTCCGTCGTTATCGACTTCGATCGCGATGATCACCGAATCGCGGCCGCAGCCACCGTCGGCCGCCGTGATTCGGATCGGCACCGGATAGTCGCTTCCCTGAAAGGCCTCCTCGTCGAGCGTGTACTCGATCCGCCAGGTCACCAGCGAGTCGCCGACCCACGAGATCGGCCACGCGAAGACATCCGCCAGGTCGAAGGCATCATCCGCGGCCGAGAAGTCGGCGGTCAGCGAGAGCGATCCGGCGCGGTAGCGCCAGGTCGAGGTCATCTCGATCCGGTCGCCGTTTCTGACATTGTAGTACAGCTCACCCTCGTGATCGATGAAGCGGGCCGGATCGCCCAGGATCTGCGTGGCGACATGAGCGGGAGGATGGTTCGACAGGCAGAAACGCAGGGCTTCATCGGTGGTCTCGGTGGCATACAGCGAATCGAACGCCGTGATGGGCACGGGGATCGCGGCGCCGTCCTCGATCTGCCCCGAAGCGGACATCCTCCAGGTGAACCGGTACATGCCCCACCGGTCGGTGATCTCGGAGCCGACGACAATGGCCGTGTCACCCAGGTAGGTTCCCCTGAGCGGCGTGGTGGCCGCGGCGTCCAGGGCGCTCAGGTCGGCGGTCACCGAGTAAGCGGAGGCGTGCGCCGGGACGTTCCAGTAGGAGTAGAACTCGAGGAAACTGAGGTCGGCAACCTTGGTTCCCGGCTGGGCGATCCGGTATCCCTTGGCAACCGGAATCGAGTCCTGATCGCCCTGCAGGAAGGCGCCGGGCAGGAAGACAATGGCGGCGTCCGGCGCGGTGGCCGCCGCCATCCCGGCCGGGGCCGCCGCCGGTCCGGTCGGTCTGGGCTGCGGCGGCGCGGCCGACAGGGCGGCCGGTTCGTTGGTTGAGCCGGTCGCGCCCATGGCGACCATGGCCATGATGATGAGAAGCGCGCCCGCCCGCAGCGCGGGTTGGACGACCGTTCTGGTGCGCGCCGGTTGCTTGGCCGGCCGGTGAGCAGATGATCTCATTCTGGCTCCTCGCCCCGCAGAGTTCGCCACATGGATGCCGCCGGGCGGCATCCGCTCACGCCCGACCTCGCCTTCCGCAGCGAATGCCGGAAACCGGCCGGAGGGAATGCGGCCGGTTCCAGGCTCCCATTCGACCTACTTGAACGCCGCTGATCTTGGCCAGCGCCCCGAGGGTTGTCAAAGGAATTAACCCCTTGCCGGCGCCGCGGTTTCTGACTCAGCGCCGCGCACAGCTTGTGGCCCAACGGCCGGCCGTGCTAGATAGGGTGCGTGAGCACACCACTTCGCATTATGCATTTGGCGCTGATCCGCTTCTGGAGCGCGATCGCCTGGAACGCGTTCACGCACGCCGAGGCGCTCGAGCGGCGGGGCCACCGGGTATGGACGGCGGCGCCCGCGGGGAGCCCCCTGGCGCGGCGCGCGGCGGCGGGGGATGGGGGACAGGCCCCGCCCGGCGCCGGCGGACTCACCCTGCCCTACGTGCGCCCGCACAGCTGGTGCCGGGTGGTGTGGGAGCTGCGCCGCATGCTCACGCGCCATCGGATCGATCTGGTCTATGTTCACACCGGCTCAGGGCATCTCGAGGCCCATCTGGCGCGCAGCGGCCTGCCGACCGCCCTGGTGCGGGTGCGGGCGGATGCGCGCCGTCCGCGGGGCAGCCTGCCGCAGCGCTGGCTCCATCGCCACGGGACCGAACGGGTCGCGCTCAGCGGCGCATACATGGAGCGCGAGCACCTGGGAGGCTGGTCCCTGCCCCCGGGACATGCGATCCATCTGCCCCCGGGTATCGATGTGGAGCGGATCGCGGCCGACCCCCGCTTCGACCGGACCGCCGCGCGGGCCGAGCTGGCCGCCCGGCATGGTCTTCCGGAGAACGAACCGTGGGTGGGCATCGTGGGCCGGCTGTCGCGCGTCAAGGGCCATGAGGTCCTGATCCAGGCGGCCGCGATGGTCCTGCGGCGCGGACTGCCGGGTCGCGTGGTGGTCGTGGGGGCCGAGAAGGAGGTCTCGGTGGCGCACCTGCAATCCCTGGCCCGCTCGCTGGGAATCGCCGACCGAATCCTGTTCGCCGGTTATGTCGAAGATGCGTTGCGCTACGCGGCGGCGATGGATGTCGGGGTCATCAGCAGTCTGGGATCCGAGGCGGTTTCACGGAGCGCTCTGGAGTTCATGGCGCTGCGGGTACCGGTGGTGGCGACCAGGGTCGGGATTCTCCCGGAGGTGATCGCCCGCGATGACCTGCTCGTGGCGCCGGGGGACCGGGAGGCGCTGGCCGAACGTCTCGCCCGGCTGATCGCCGATGCCCCGTTTCGTATCCAGGCGGGCATCGATGGCCATCGTCGGGCGCGGGCCGAATACGGCCTGGCGGGCCTGGGGGAGCGGCTCGAACGGATCGGCCGCGAAGCCGTGGCGGCCCGCCAGGCGCATCTATCCGGAGGCAGGCCGTGACCCAAGCCCGGGGAGGCTTGCGGCCATCCTCCGACGCCGCGGCCGGATCAGGCCGGCTGCGGTGTGAGGACCCGCGGGATGTGCGCGCCCAGTCGGGCCACGATCTCGTAGTTGATGGTGCCGCACAGCCCGGCCAGCGTGTCGGCGCAGATCGTCTCCTCCCCGTCCTGTCCCAGAACGATGACCACCTCTCCGATCTGGACCCCCGGGATATCGGTGATGTCGATCATGCACATGTTCATGCACACCCGTCCGACCAGCGGCGCGCGGCGGCCGCGCAGGAGGACGTACCCCCGTCCCGAGAGCCGGCGATCGTAGCCGTCATAGTATCCGACCGGAAGCACCGCCAGCCGCATCGGATGGGTACTCCGGAAGGAACACCCGTAGCCGACGTACTCGCCGGCGGCGAGATCCTTGACCTGGGCGATCCGGCTCTTCCAGGTCAGCACCGGCATCAGCTCGGGACCCGGCGCCTTGTCGAGCAGGGTCGCCAGCAGCGTCTCGCGGGAAGGCCAGAGCCCGTAGCCGGAAATGCCCAGCCGGATGAGATCGCCGTGGGTCTGCTGCATCACGATGGCGGCGGCGCTGCACGCCGAGTGCACCAGCTGCGGCGTCTGCCCCAGCTCCGTGAAGGAACGCGCGGCGGCTCGCAGACGAGCCAGCTGGCTGCGGGCATAGGTGTGATCGGTGGTGTCTTCGATGTTGGCGAAATGCGTGTGCAGCCCCTGCAATCGAAGCCCGGGGGATGACCCCAGGAGCCGGCACCAATCCGGGATCTCCTCGGGCAGAATGCCCTGGCGATGCGTGCCGGTCTCGACCTTGACATGGATCCCCACACGGACGCCCCGGCGCCCGGCCTCGCGGGCCAACGCCCGTGCAACCGTTAGATCAGAGACGGTCGGTTCCACGCCGGCGGCGACCACCGCCGCGGCCTGCGCGGCCATGGTCGGACCGAGCAGGCAGACCGGCCGGCCGGCGGTCAGATCGGCGATGGAGGCGTACTCCGCCAGTGAATGAACCCCGAGGTAGTCGGCCCCCTCGGTCACGGCCAGCGGGGTGATGATGCGATCGCCATGCCCGTAGGCGTTGGCCTTGACGACCGCCATCAGTTGCACCGCGGGGCCGACCAGGCGCCGGAACGCGCGCAGGTTGTGCCGATAGGCACGCGCGCTCACCTCGATCCATTGCAGGCCCGCGATCGTGGCCGCGTCCGGTTCCGCGGGTCGATCCAACGGCATCGTCACGCCCCTCCCTGCGGATGCCCGGTGATGCGAACCGCGAGGATGCGATCCATCCGGAACACCCGCTCTTCGCCGCGCTCGGCGTGCAGGGCGCGAACGTAGTAGAGCGGACCGTTGTGCTCAAGATGGAGCGGACGCATCCAATGGGTGCTGACACCTTTCTGACTCTCGTAGTCCAGCTCGACAATCCGCTGATGCAGGGCGGCCTCGGCCAGCGGGCGCAGGACCGCGGTCGACAGCCCCCGGGCGAGGCCTTCGTCCCAGGTGATCGTTCTCGGTTCCTGTGCTTGCAGCAGCGTACTCAGGTGCGGCGGCTGCGGGGCCAGGATGCCGATGAGCGTTTGCAGGAGCGAGGCGGTTGCCAGCACATCATCCATCGCGCGGTGACTCGGTGTGTGACTGAGCTGCAGGTGCGTGCGCAGGTCGGTCAAGCTATAGGAGGGCAGAGCGATGAGGTTGCGCGCCAGACGCAGTGTGTCCAGGATCGGATCCTTGCGCGGCGGCATTTCCCAGCGCCGTCGTTCCCGGCTCAGGAACCCCAAGTCGAAGGGTGCGTTGTGGGCAACGAAAACCGCGCCATCGATCAGCCGGTCGAGTTCGGGGGCCACCTCGGGAAAGATCGGCGCCTGTGCGACCATCGTGTCATCGATGCCGCTGACCTTGCGCGCCAGGGGTGGGATCGGCATGCCCGGATTCAGGAGGCTCTGGAATCGGCCGGTTTCCTCCATCCCCTCGAGGCGCAGGCCGGCGACCTCGATGACCCGGTCGGTGGGTCCCAGGCCGGTGGTCTCCACGTCCACGACGGCGAAGGCCGCCTCGCCGATGGAGATCTCGGAGATTGTCACGGAAACTCCCTTCCCTTGGTCCTGTCAGGACGTGCGGACGGCGCTGCCCAGCGTCTCACCGCCCAGGCCGGCGCCACACGCACGGGCCCTGAGCCAGACCTTAGGGCACTGCTCGGTGGAACACAAAGCCTGACCTCACGAGAGGGCCGGCGCACGAGCAGCCTGACCGCACGAGAGGCCCGGCGCACGAAAAGCCTGACCGCACGATTTGTGCAGCCGCGGATCTTCCGGTAGGGTACTCTAGCGCGCTGAATCATGCGCGCTGAAACGGCTCCCGCCGGGACCCGGGGGCTGTACGCACGGGAGAATGCGCCCGGGGGTCCTCGAACAGAAGGAGCGCAGCAGGATGTCACCCACCGTTGCCATCATCGGCGCCAGCGCGGATCGCAAGAAGTATGGGAACAAGTCGGTGCGGGCCCATCTCCAGGCCGGATTCACCGTGTATCCGGTCCATCCGCGCGAGAGCCAGATCGAGGGGCTCAGGGTGTTTGCCCGGCTCGAGGATGTGCCGGGCAGCATTGACCGCGTGTCGATGTACGTGCCTCCCGAGATCGGCAAGAAGCTGCTGCCCGCCATTGCGGCCAAACATCCCAAGGAGTTCTTCTTGAACCCGGGAAGCGAGAGCCCCGAGCTTGTCGCCGAGGCCGAGCGCATGGGCCTGTCTCCGGTGCAAGCCTGCTCCATCATGGATGTTGGCATCGAACCCGGATCGCTGCATGAAGAGTGAGCGCCGGGGAGTCCCGGCCCCCTCTTGGCCCGCGCTGCGGGGGGCTGGCACGCGGATGGGCGCGCGGCTTTCGGGGGGGCGGGCCCTGGCCGTGCTGCTGATGGCGTCGGCGCTACTGGTCTGTTCATGCAGCCGGGGTGCGTTGCGCTCACCCGCCGGTGGCGCCGGCGGCGGCGCCCTGCCCGTGCGGCCCATCGAGAATGCCGATTCTCTGCGCAGCGCCCTGCTCCCGCTCGTCCTGCCGGAAGCGGCGCTTCCGGCAGCCCTGAGCGCTTCGGCGACGACCCGGCTGCTGCTCGGGGAGAAGCGTCTACCCGGCCTGACACTGCGCCTGACGGTCCAGGAGGGGGCCGGGGTCAGTGCCATGCTGCGGCCCGGCATGCTTTCCCCGGTGGCCATCCTGTGGGCCGCGGCGGATCGGTGGCAGATCAGGTTTCCCCGTCAACGGGTCTGCGTGGAGTCACGCGGGACGACGCCGCCGGGAGCGGTGGGCCGCGTGGCGGGCCCCGCCATCTCGGGCGCCCTGTTGACGCGGTTGGGGTGGTACCTGCTGGTGCCCCAGTCGATTCTGGTGGAGATGCTCACCCCGCGCGCCACCGCGAGGGGCGGAGCCTACGTCTTGAACGGTACCTTGGCGGGGTTGGCGGAGTTCTTTCCGGAAGCAGAAATCTGCGTGGATGCCGCCACGGGCGCCATCGAGTACTGGAGCCTGCGCGACGGACGAGGGCATCTGCAGCTGGCGGTGTCCTATTCCCCGGCGCGCAAGGATCCGGTCTCGGGCGGGGCGATCGCGGGCCGCCTGGATCTGCAGATTCCCCAGCTCGATCTCTATGGCGGGGTGATTCTGTCCCGGGTCCGTGGCCATGACGAGCGTGAGTTCGACCACCGCCCGTGCGATTCAACCTGGGAACAGCTTGAAGCAGAAGACCTTCCGGCGCTTCTCGAGCAGCTGGTGGAGCCGGAGGCCCGGCCGGATTGACCGGGGTGATCCCGGATCGCCGGTGTGCGCGGGTGGGGACGGCGCTCTCTCCAGGGCGAGAGGCGGCGGGTTGGCACCCTCAGGAATGCAATTGACGCACTGGGTCCTCTTTGATAGCTTCGGCCTTTGGACTATCCGATTCACTGTCTTCTTCTCGGATCGGGCATGGATCGGGGGGCTAAGCACCCCACAGCAATGCTGATTGGGGTAGGTTAGGACGAGCGCTCCGCTCGAGGCGTTTGGCCCCGGGGAGGCTCGTTTGTTTTATCGGTCGTTTCCGGCTGTGGCCCGCTTGGGGCGCTGTTGAGCTGGGAGGAGGCAAGGCTTGTGAAAATCGTGGTTTGCATGAAGCAGGTTCCAAGCTCAGAGGCACGCATCACCATCGCCGGCGACGGCCTGTCCATCGAGCGGGATGATCTCGAGATGGTCGTGAACCCGTACGATGAGTATGCACTCGAAGAGGCTCTGCGAATCAAGGAAGCCAAGGGTGAAGGCGAGGTCGTGGTTCTGACCTTGGGCCCGGAGAAGTCGAAAGAAGCGATTCGTTCCTGCCTGGCGATGGGTGCCGACCGCGGAGTGATCATCCAAGAGGAGGCGTATCAGGGCGGGGATGGGCTCGCCGTGGGTCGTGCGCTGGCGGATGTCATTCAAGGGATCGCGCCTGATCTGGTGCTTTGCGGGAAGCTGAGCATCGATGTCGAGCATGATAGCACGGCGATCGCCGTGGCCGAGTATCTCGGCTGGCCCCACGTTTCGCTCATTCACCAGCTCGAGTGGTCCGCGGACGGTCGCGGCCGGGCCACCCGCGACATCGAGGGCGGGCAAGAGATCATCGACTTCAGCCTGCCGGCCGTACTCACGGCCGAGAAGGGGCTCAACGAGCCGCGCTATGCATCCCTGAAGGGAATCATGGCCGCCAAGCGCAAGCCGATCGAGGAGGTCACGCCTTCGATGGGAGCCGAGGAGGTGGGCGCCGCCGCCTCCGGGATCAAGATCCTCAAGATGGATCCGCCGCCGCAACGGGCTGGCGGGAAGCGGCTCGAGGGCGAACCGGGGGATGTCGCCAACCAGTTGGCGGACTTGCTCAAGAACGAGGCCAAGATCATCTAGGGGGGAAAGCGACAATGGCGAACAAGATTCTGGTTTTTGCCGAGCAGCGTGACGGCGCTTTCCGCAAGAGCTCCTATGAGGCCTTGGGGCGCGCCAAGGAGCTGGCCGCTGAGGTGCACGCCCTCGTGGTGGGCGCCGGGGTCAGTGGCCTGGCCGCGGGCCTGGCCGCCTATGGTGCCGACCACATCCACGTGGTGGAGAGTGACGCCCTGGCGAAGTACGACGCCGAGGGTTATGCGGCCGCCCTTACGGCGGCGATCGATGCGCTGGCTCCGGATGCCGTCCTCCTGATCGCGACGGCGATGGGCCGCGATCTTGCGCCGCGGGTGGCGGCGCGCAGGAACATGGCGTTCTTGAGCAACTGCATCACATTCGAAGAGCAAGAGGGCCGCTTCCGGGCGGTCAAGTCCATGTACGGCGGGAAGGTGTTCGCCACGGTCGAGGCCGCCAGGAGTCCGGTCATGGTGACCTTGCGCCCGAGCGCCTATCCGGTTCCGGAGGACAACGGCAGCACCGGGACCCCGGCGGTTCTGGCCGCTGATCTTCCGGGCGAATCGCGTGCCCGGGTTGTCGAGGTGGCCAAGAAGGAGGAAGGCGTCCTCGACGTCCAGGAAGCCGAGATCATCGTCTCGGGGGGGCGCGGGCTGAAGGATCCGGCCAATTTTGACATCATAGAGGCATTGGCCGGGGTGCTAGGTGGGGCCGTGGGCGCATCCCGTGCCGCCGTGGATGCGGGCTGGATCGACCACTCCCACCAGGTGGGCCAGACCGGCAAGGCCGTCACACCGAAGCTCTACGTGGCCGTCGGCATTTCGGGCGCCATTCAGCACCTTGCGGGGATGCGGACGGCGAAGTGCATCGTGGCCATCAACAAGGACCCGGATGCTCCCATCTTTGCCATGGCGGATTACGGGGTCGTGGGCGATCTCTTCAAGGTGGTGCCCGCGCTGACCGAGGCGATCAAGAAGGCGAAGGAATAAGTGGCTCGAGCCCGCCAGCGATCCGGTGCGTGCCTGTTGCGGGATGAAAGGAGTTGAGCCTTGACCAACCAAAAGGCCTTCGAACAGCTGCTTCCCGAGGAGGGGCGGAACGTGCCGCCGGGAATCGGCGCCCAGGCGGAGGTTCAGGGACAGAACGAGACACCTGGGGGAGAGCATCCAGCTTCGGACGCGGCCGACCAGACCCAAGCCGGTACAGTCGAACCCGTGCGCGAGGTGGTAGAGGAGGAGGCGGCTGGCGAGATCCGGAAGCCGGCCTTGGTGTTCCCCCTTTCCTATCCGGTGCCGCTGGAACACCTGCGGGAACGGATGCCGTTCCTGATGGATCACGGTCTCAACGTGGAGGTCAATCTCTCGAATACGACCTACAACGGCGAGGTTTCGATCCGTGATCTCGAACGCATGGCGATCGAGCTGCGGCGCAACAAGATCAAGGTCTCCGCCCATCTGCCGCACCGCGACCTGAAGCTCGCCAGCCACGACAAGATGATCAAGCAACACAGCCTGGACGCCATCCAGGAGGGGCTCGAGATCGGCAAGATTCTGGGCGCCCGCGTGGCGATCTTCCACAGTGGGTTCAGCAACCATGTCAAACCCGGGGAGATCGACTGGTGGGTGGATGAGTGCATCGAGACACTCGGGGAGTTGGTGGCGCGCGCCCGGGAGGAGGAGGTTATCGTCGCGCTCGAGAATACCTGGGAGTCGGATGAACAGGTCATCGAGCGCCTCTTTGGGGCGGTCGAATCACCCTGGCTGCGCTTCTGCTGTGATCTGGGTCACGCGGCCTGTTTCTCGCAGTTCGCGCCCGAGGAGTGGGTCTATACCTTCCGTGACAAGATCGCCAACCTCGATTTCCATGACAACGACGGCATGCAGGATCAGCACCTGGCCTGCGGTGCGGGTGTGGTGGGCTACGAGGAGGTTGCCGAACCGATCCACGAAGCGCTGAGCGAGCCGGTCAATATCACCCTGGATGTCTCGGAAGAAGACGTCGTGCCTTCCATCGAACACCTGGAAGCCTGCGGTTTCCAGTTTGAGCGTTCGGGCGGCTGACGGCCGGCCCGAACGGCATCCAGAGTCTCCGCGAACTGACCGCCAGGGTTTCCCGGGCGGTCAGTTCGCATCGGAAGGATCGGTTTCGTCGAACCGCAGGGCGGCGAAGGAGACCGCGCTGCTCTGATCCGGATCCACGGCCTGATCATAGGCCAGCAGCGTGCCGCGGATGTCCGGTAGCAGGGTCAGAAGGCTGTAGAGAGCGCCGAATCCACAGATGTGGCGATCATCCTGCTCGGCGAGGGTTGCCCGCACGAAGGCGTCCCGCTGGCCCGCGGCGATCTGCTCCAGCGTTGCTCGGTCCCGCCGTTCATACTCGGCCAGCCGGGCCGGGTCGAGGCCGCCGGCGTGCCCGAAGCGGGCGCCGACGTGGGCCAAGTCGATACCGGCCACCACGAGGCTGTCGCCTTGCTCCGCGGCCAGGAGCGCTTGCAGCCGTTCCAGGAAATCCGCGACGCGGCCATCGACGCCCAACTCGCCGGACTCGGTCTCATAGAAGTCGGTCCAGGAGAGCCCCACCAGGATCGGAACCACCTGCGCATCCGTGCCAGTGCGGCCCCCTTGCGAGAGGGCATGCTGCAGCAACAGCACCTGGAACTCGATGGAATGCTCCGCCCGGTGAAGCTCCTGTTGTTCGAGCGGGTTCCACTCCATCCGGTCGATGAGGCGACCGATGAAGTCGCGATCCGTGGGCATCACCCCCAGGGGCGTGGCGTAGTCCTTCACCGTGAGGACGAACGGATTTCGCGCGGGGGCGTGACAGACGCCCAGCAGCACGATTCGCCGCAAGCGCGCCCCCCAAACAGGCCGGTAGGCGTGCGCGTAGGCGGCGCCGCCGCGGGCGATGTCGATGTGCGGAGCGGCCAGCGCACGCGGCATCCTGGCGCTCGGCTCCGGTTGGCCGGCTTCTCCGGGCCCGTCCGGCAACGCATAGAGCGCGTCGAGCTCCTGCAGCACGGCGCCGGCATCTTTGGCATAGGCACTTCCCGCAAAGCGGGCCGGCCGATTCGGCAGGGCGGCGTAGGCCTGTGCGTAGGCTTCCTGATGGGATGCGAACCGCGGGCTGTCGAGGAAGAGAGCCTCGTCGAGCTTGTGTACGAAGCCATCGAGCTGCTCACGGGGTACGATCTGGCCGCTGGCGCGGGTCAGGGCCAGTTGGATGTCGGCCACCGAATGGCGGCCGTCGAAGAACTGCAGCAGATAGGCCGAGGCCGGCGAGAGAACGACCGGCTCATCGGCCAGGCCGTGGGGGTCGCGCAGCAGGTAGAGGTCCTGCTCGTTGAGCTTGATCGGCGTCAAATCGACGGCCCGCAGGCGGTGGATCGGTTCGTCCGACATGTAGGCGATCTCCTCATGATCGGAGCCTCGGGCGGCGCTCCTGATTTTGTGCTGCTTCCCAGAGGAGGCGACTGTATCATCCCAAGACGATCGGAATCCATGGAACAGGGGATGGTTCGATGAAGTGGTGGCGTGCTCTCTCCCGCCGGGCGGGCCGCAAGCGACCGCATGGCTCGGGATGGCCATTGCTCGGGCTGTTCCTGGTCGTGCTGATGCTGGTGCTCAATGTGAGCCTGGCGCTCATGTACCGCCAGGTGCGCGGTACGATCGAGGTGGAACTCGGGCAGCGCCTGCTGGGCATCGCCACGGCCACGGCGGCGGGGATCGATGAGGATGATTTCCGCGCCCTGCTCGAGGACCCGGGTGATGAGGCGCCGGCGCGCGAACAGAGGCGCCTGCAGGCCCGGCTCCGGCTCATCCTCTACGAGACCGACCTGGGCGAGATCTACGTGCTCAGTGACGAATTCGAGTACCTTCTGGATGCGGCCGGACATCACCCGCGCGGGTATGCCCATCCGGCCGTCGATCTGCACTTCGGAGCGGTCACGGCGGCGATGACCGGGGTGGCCGCCGCCAGCGACCTCTACCGGGCCGGGCAGGTCTACCTCAAGACGGCCTTCGCCCCCGTGTTCGGTCTCGAGGGCGAGGTGCTGGGAGCGGTGGGGATCGAAGGGGGCTCGCATTTCTTTGCCGGACTGTGGCAGGTGCGCCGGCAGGTCCTCTTCAGCGGTATGATCGGCGTGGCCGTGGTCCTGGCGTTGGCGCTCTTCTTCGGGCGCATCCTGCGAACGCAGGCGCGGGCCGAACGCACCTTGCGGGAAACCGCGACCCTCGCGGCGGCCGGTGAACTGGCCGCCATCCTGGCCCATGAGATCCGCAATCCGCTGGCGATCATCTCCAGCCGGGCCGAACGGGTGCGGGCGAAGATCCACCAGGGCAAATCGAGTGAAGAACTGCTGGCATGGTTCGAGGCGATTCCGCGCGAGATCGAACGGCTCAACCGGGTGCTGGGCCAGTACCTGACCTTCGCGCGGCCGGCCGAGCCCGAAGGGGAGGCCGCCGACTTCGACGGTACGCTCGATGCCGTCCTCACACTGCTCGAGGGCGACTTCCGGCGCAAGGGGGTGTCGGTACGCCGCGGCGGGCCCACGGCAGAGCCGCTGCGGGTGAGGATGGCGCCGGCCGCGTTGCACCAGATCCTGCTGAACCTCCTGCTCAACGCGCGCGACGCGATGCCGCACGGCGGGACGGTCAGCGTCAGCGCGTCGGCCAGCGTGGATCGGGTCATCGTCACGGTCAGCGATACGGGCTGTGGAATGTCACCCGCGCAGCAACGCAAGGCCTTCGACAGTTTCTACACCACCAAGGAGCATGGTTCTGGCCTGGGACTGGCAGTGGTTCGCTCGATGCTCGAGCTCTACGGCGGCGCTGTGGAACTCGAGAGCCGACCGGGCGTGGGAACGACCTTCACATTGTCGATCGAGAGACACCGGGGCCAATCAGAGCCCGGATGACCATGGGGGGCAACCGATGATGGCAGAGGATCGCGGGCCGGCCGAGTCCCAGACGGATCCCAGCGCGCGCATGGGTCGATCCCGCCGGGTGGACGCCGATTCCAGGGTGCCTTCCTTGACGCCTTCGAGCTTTCGAGTCCTGCTCGTCGATGACGAAGAGGAGATTCTTCGGAACCTGAGTGATCTGCTTGGCGAGGAGGGCTATGACGTCACCAGCGCCGGCTCCGGGGAGGCCGCCCTGGAGGCGTGCGAGCGCGAGCCGTTCCATCTGGTCATCACCGATTTGCGGATGCCCCCGCCGGATGGGATGGAGGTGCTTGGCCAGGTCCGGGCACGGTGGCCGGCGACGGCGGTGATTCTTCTGACCGCGTTCGCCACCCGGGAGACCGCCCGCGAGGCGCTGCGCGCGGGGGCGCTCGAGTATGTCGAGAAGCCCTACAAGGAATTCGAGATGCTGCTGCGGGTGGGCCGCGTCTATGAGCAATGCCGCCAGGCCGGTGACAGCGCGCATCTGGCTGCCGATCGGGAACGACTGCAATCGGAGCGGGAAATCCTGACCCGGCGGATCGAGGCGCTCGAGGATCTGTCCGGACGCGACGCGACGTTCGAAACCCTGGTCGCCCGCAGCGGGGCCATGAAAGAGGTCTTTCACCTGGCGCGGAAGGTGGCGGCCACCGATGCGACGGTGCTCATCCGCGGCGAGAGCGGAACGGGCAAGAGCGTGCTGGCCCGGGCGATCCATCAATCGAGCGGGCGTGCCGGCCGGCTCTTTCTGAAGGTCAACTGCGGCGCGCTCCCGGAAACGCTGCTCGAGAGCGAGCTGTTCGGCCATGAGAAGGGCTCCTTCACCGGGGCCACGGGCCGCAAGGACGGTCTCTTCACGGTCGCCGACGGCGGCACCGTCTTCTTGGATGAGATCGGCGACATCTCGCCTGCCATCCAACTGAAACTGTTGCAGGTCATCGAAGAGCGCAGCTTCATGAGAGTGGGGGGCACGAAGAGCCTCACCGTGGACGTGCGCATCATTGCCGCCACCAACCGGGCGCTCGAGGAAGCCATCGCGGGGGGCGGTTTCCGGGAGGATTTGTTCTATCGGCTCAACATCTTTCCGATCACCCTGCCTCCCCTGCGCGATCGTCCCGAGGACATTCCCGCCCTGGTGGAACGCTTCTTGAAACGAAAGGGGCAGACACGTGAGCGGATTTCACCGGAGGCCATGGAGGCCCTTACCGCTCACCGGCTCCCGGGCAATGTCCGCGAGCTGGAGAACCTTCTCGAGCGGGCGCTCATTCTCGCCGGGGAGGGGCCGATCGGGCCGGGCCTGATCCAGAAACCGGTCGCGATCGGTGATAGCAACTCTTTGTCAAGTATAGAGATACCAGACGAAGGATTGGTGCTGGAGGAGTTGGAGAAGGAGCTCATCCTCAAGGCCATTCGCAAGGCGGGCGGCAACAAGAGCAAGGCGGCCGCCTTGCTGGGACTGACGAGACGGACGCTGTACTCGCGGATGGAACGCTACTCGATCCGTCTCTGATATGTACCGCACGGTGCAGGAGGTGTCCGCCATGGTTCACAGCAAGCCCAACACAACCGGGATTCGACCGGGCCGGGGTCGCTGGCTGCTGGCGGGCCTCATGGTCGCTCTGCTCGCCTGTGCGTATCTTCCCGCGGCCCAGGCCCAGGCCGGCAGTCTTGCCAATCGCGCCCTGGCAGAACTCGAGAAGACCGACCTGGTCCTCGCGAAGGCCCGCGAATGGGCCGGGACGGCCGTGAGCGCCGCGGCCCGGGGCCACTACGAGTTGGCCGTCAGCCTGCAACGGGAGGCCTGGGGGGAGTACCGCCGAGGTCCGCAGTACCACGGCCGGGCCACGGAACTGACCCGCAAGGCCCGCGAGCAGGCGCTGCGGGCATTGGATGCCGCGCGCATCGAGAAGAAGGCTCAGGATGCGGTTCGTCGAACGATGGAGCAAGCCGAGTCCCGGGTTCCGGAAGTGACCGAGTCGGTGGTGCAGGCCAGGAACCCGCGGGCGACCGCGGTTCTCGAACAGGCCGTCGAGCACCTGCGCCGCGCCCGCCGGGCCTACTTGGATCTCCGCTATGTCCAGGCCGCGCGGTTGGCCATGCTGGCCAACACGCTCGTCGAGCGCGCCGCCCGCCTGGCGCGGGGAGAGATCATGGCGGGTAGCGCCGCGGAGGCCTCGCTCGATCGAACCGCGATGCTCATGACACAGATCGAGGTCACATTGCTGGCGAAGGGACAATCGCCGGACGCCGTGCGCGACTACCAGGAGGCCAAGCGGGTGCTCGAGCAGGCCCGGCGCCAGGCCCGCGATGGGAATCCGCAGCAGGCATTGCGCCTGAGCCTGGCCGCCCGTGAACGGGGCCTGCGAGTGATGGCGACGCTGAGTCAGGTGCCCGAGCGGGAGGCTCTGGCCGAGAGCCTGGCGGACTTGCTGGCGCTCTACGGTGAGGTGGGCGCAGACATCCGTTCCTCCGGAAGTGAGAAGGCCATTCGTCAGCTGGAGCAGGGAAGCGATCTGCTGCGGCGTGCCGGCGACCTGCTCCGAGATGGGAAGCTGACCGAGGTGCAGCGGCACACCATGGCGGCCGAACGTCTCCTGCGGGACGCGGTGGAATCGGCCGGGCGCTGAACACGGTGCCGCCCGCGGATCGGCCTTCACCCAGTCTCCCCGGCTTCAACGGCCCCCGATGTCAACCGCCCGTGCTGGTGTCCGTGCCTACGCCCTGGCCGGTGCCACCCAGGGTAGCCGGCGAAGCGCGCCAGGCTTGCCAAGGGGGGCGATTGCCGTTACAACGCCATCGGCCGGGTGCCGCGAAAGAGCGCGAGGCAGGGGGGGCGCCGAATCAGTGACCTGTGAGCGTGTCCATAGAGGGCGGTGGAGCGGTTCGCGCGGGGATGCCCCTGGGCACCGATGCCGATGGATGGCATCCGTGACGGCCGGGTACATCGCCGGGTTGCTTCTGGTGGGGTTGGCGGTGGATGGGGCCCGGGCCCAAGGCGTGGGTGGATCGGCCCGTCTGGTGCTTTCCCTCGGCGCGGAGCTCGAAGGTCTGGACGAGTCCTTCGGTGGGGAATCCCTGACCGTCTTTCCCTCGAGTACCAGTCCCGACATCACCGGCGGCGGCGCCATCGACGATCAGCTGTCCGGCCTGCGTTATCGCGACCGTGAGACCGGGCTGCTGGGCACTCTGCGGCTGCGGGGGCAGACTGCCTACGAGCGTCCTCTGCACGCCTACTTCGATGTCGATGCCAAGGCCGGCGAGGGTCGCTTCAGCGTTTCGGCCGATGCCACCGCCGCGGGACGCACCGGTGCCTGGGCAGGGCTGAATGTGCACAACCTCCTCATGTTCGACCGTGAGCAGGACGGCGCCCAGAGCGTGCAGGATCTTCTGTATCTGCGCTGGCGGCGGGCGCTGGGCGAGGGACCCTGGTATCTGGCCCTGCGCAGCACGCTGGACCTGTCCCGCGCCGAAGGTGCCGGCGGTGAACGCGACACGCTGCTGACCGACTGGTACGAGTATCTCGACTACGAGAAGGGCGGCGTCAGGCTCGAACTCGGGCGGACCGGCCTGAGCAGCACGGTCGTCTCCGCGGGCGCCGCGCGGAAGTGGACGCACGCCTCCGGCGTAGGGGACTACCAGGAGTACACCCTGCAGGCCGAGCAAGGCCGGTTCTGGGAGCGGGGGATGCTCGACTGCGATCTCCTCCTGCAGCACCGCGCGTACGAGGAGGATGGCGCCAGCTTGCCCTCCTTCAGTGAGCTGGCCTTCACGAGTTACTGGTTCGGTCAGTCGGAGCCGTCGAGCTGGCGCTGCCGTTTGATGGTGACCGGAACCCTCTATGACGTGGAGGCCGCGCAGGCGCCCGGCGATTCTCTGGTGGATGACCTGTTCAGTGTGTTCAATGATGACAAGATCCAGATCGATGCCGAGCTCCTGTGGCGGACCTATCTGGTGGGCGGCCTGCTCTCGATGACGCGAGAGGGTCTGGTGAGCGCCTGCGAAGTGGGCCTCGGGCCGGCGTTCAAACTGAACCGCTATCGACACGCGGTGGGCGATGGAAGCGGTGTCGGAGCGCATCTGGAGTGTGCCTTGCGAGGAGCTCTGGGAGGGGCATCCTGGTGGTGGGAAGCCAGCTGCGAGGTGGGCCGCCACGACTATCGCAATGAGGGAGACGGGTCATCGCTGTCCTTCGGGGATTTGACGCTGTCGCTCTCACAGACCGACTTCACCTACCTGGAGGCATCGCTGATTCTGGGAGCCAAGCTTCCCCACGGCGTCGAGATCGAAGGATTCTTCATGCTCGATCAGGAATGGCATACGTCGCCGCAGGACAATGCGCGGCTGCTCTCCTTCCGTGTCGCCGTGCGGAGAGGGTTCCGCCTGATGGGGGTTGATTGACAGGGCCGAAACGGGCTCCCTATACTGCGCTTTCATGGTAGCGGCGGGGAGTCATGGCGCAGACGGCCTCGCCGCCCCGGGCGCCCACTCCAAAGGGCCGGCGGCTCGATTCGGTGGACCTTCCTGACACCAGGAAATGTGAAGCGAAGGAACGCCCACGCATGTGGCATTGGATGCGGCGACACATCTTCGCCAACGCGGGTATGAAGCTCATTTCCCTGGCGCTAGCGCTGACGCTCTACTTCTACGTCTTCGTGAATCAGGAACGTGAACTCGTCCTCGAGGTCCCGCTTTCGCTTCAGGGCATGCCGGAGTCGCTGACCTGGACCGGGGAGATCCCGGAGGCGGCCCGGGTTCGCTTCCGCGGCCTGGGCATGGATCTGCTCAAGCTTCGCACCCAACCTGAACTGGCACGCATGATCGTCACGGTGGGGGATGTGCGTCCCGGCCGCTATCAGCGCCCGCTGGTTTCCCGCGACGTCCGCGTGCTGGCCGACATGAGCGTCCAGATCGTCGAGATCGTGTCCCCGAGCGAGATTACCCTGGAGTTCGATCAGCTTCTGATGCGCCGTTTGCCGGTGGTTCCGAAGGTGACCGGCCGCCCCGCACCCGGCTACATCCGTTTCGGCCGGGTGATCACCGAGCCGGACAGCGTGGATGTGGGGGGACCCCAACAACGGCTCGAATCCTTCGATGCCGTGCCGACCGAAGCGGTGGATCTGACCGGCCGGGACGACTTCGTGATCAGCCGGGCCAAGCTGCGGGTTCCGCCGCACTGTGAAGCGGCGGTGCAGGAGGTGACCGTACGCGTGCGGATCGAGAAGATCATCTCGCGCACCTTTTCCGCCCTTCCGGTTGAGGTGCTGCGCTCCGGGGACGTCACGTTGCGGGCCATGACGCCGGCAACCGGATCGGTGGTTGTGACCGGTCCGGCGTCGCTGGTCGAGGATCTCTCCGAAGAGGCGCTGCGCCTGTCGATCGATGCCCTCGGCCTGCCGCCGGGGAGCTACACACTGATGGCCAGCGTCGAAATCAACCGAACGCTTGAGGTAAAGGCCCTGTCGGTCGAACCAGTAGAACCAGAGAAGTTCCACGTCGATCTCGAATAGCGGGCGCTGGTCGCGTCGCAGGATCAAGGGGTGTCCGATGGATTCGAACCAGGAACCAAGGATCGACTACCCATACTGCCCGATCAGTCGTCAGCTGTGCCGGGCGGGCAAGGTCTGGGCCGATCCGGCGGCGCGCGAGCAGGATACCGTATGTACCTTTTGGCATCAGAAGGAGATGCGGTGCGTGTTTCGCATGGTGGAGTTCGATCTGTTCAACATCGCTCGGGCGCTCGACGAGCTCCGCAACCGCTAGCGGACGCGGCTCAGTGACCCCGGGCGATCCACGACGGATCCAGCCGGGAGCCTCGTGCGCGTGATTCATCCCGCTCCACAACGCCTGGCTGTCCGGTGCTCCGGCCAAGATCACAAGACAGATCCGATTCTGTAACGTGTTGTGATTGAAATGATTACGCCTTGAGATCCGGCAGGGGTGCGCGCACCGGAAGGGGCCGGACCGGCCCTGCGGGGGCCGGCGCCGTGCGCTCGCGCGACCGCCGCAGATTGCCTAACTGACGCTACAATTTAGGGTTGACCCTTTCGGCGGCTGATGCTATCTAGTAATTGCTTGTGACAGGTACGCTTGCAGCCATGATGCCCTGCGGGAGTCCAGGCGCGGCATATCGGACGAGAGTTTGCCAAGGAGGCTGGGATGACCAAGGCGGATCTAGTCGACGAAATCGCCGATCGGACAGGCCTGACCAAGAAGGATGTGGCCGAGACGGTGGACGAGTTCCTCAACGCGGTTGGGCGCGCCCTTGTTGCTGGGCGGCACATCGAGATTCGCGGATTCGGAACCTTCAAGGTGCGCGTGCGCAAGGAGCGGATGGCGCGGAATCCGAAGAATCCGGATCAGCCGGTGTTCGTGCCGGAGCGGAGGGTGCCGGTGTTCAAGGTTTCGCGCCAGCTCAAGGAAAAGGTTGCGATTGCCAACGTGTAGCCGACTCTGGTGGCTGCCGTTGCGCCGGACGCTCGCCGTACCCGGGGAGTATCGCGATCTTACCCGGCCGTCTCCGGTGCAGGCCGAGCGTTGCCCGGTCGCGGCGCTCGCAGTTTCCATGTGTGACGACCTACCGTTGAGTTCTTCATGCTAGCCGACATCAAACGGACGTTGCGCAAACCCCTGCACCCGATTGCCCGGGGTCTGGATGCCGCCGGAGTTGGCGCCAACCATGTGACCATGGCCGGCGTGACCGCTTCCGCGCTGGCGGCCATCTCGCTGGCGTGGAATCAGATCCCTCTGGCCCTGATTTGGCTGCTCATCGGTCTGCTGTGTGACATGCTCGATGGGGATCTGGCCCGCCTGCGGCCCGGAAAGGCCACGGGGTTCGGTGCATTCCTGGATTCCACGATGGATCGGATCTCGGAAGCCCTCCTGTTCGGGGGGTTGCTGATCGCCAAGCAGTATCACGACGGTCCGGCCGGCTGGATCTGGCTTTCCCTGTGGGTGTTGGCGTTATCGGGCTCCTTCATGGTCAGCTACGCGCGCGCGCGGGCCGAAGGCCTCGGCCTCGACTGCGCCGTTGGGATCGCCGAGCGGCCCGAGCGAATGGTCATCCTGTTCCTGCTGATCTTGATGGGGTTGTCCCTGAGCGGCTGGTTCCTGCTCTTGCTGGCGGGCCTGGCATGGTGGACCGTTTATCAGCGCATCCGGCATACGGCGGGTCGAATCCGTGAACGCCAGAGCGATCACGCCGCACCTCAGGGCTGAGAGAGAGTCTCCGGGCCCGGACAGGTCTTGCATGAGCGATCTTCCCACCTTCCTTCAGGAGCCGGTCTTCGTCGCGTTCGAGGGCATCGAGGGATGCGGCAAGAGCACGCAGATCCGACTGCTGGGCGAGCGTCTCGAGCGGGCCGGGCGGCCCTACCTGGTGACCCGTGAGCCAGGCGGAACTCCCCTCGGGGACGCCCTGCGCGAACTGCTTCTGACCCCGGCCGGCGAAGGGATTGATGGTCTTACCGAGCTATTCCTGCTCGAAGCCGGGCGGCGACATCACGTCCGGTCGGTCATCCTGCCAGCCCTCGAAGAGGGTTGGATTGTCCTGTGCGACCGTTTCGCCGATTCGTCGGTCGCCTATCAAGGAGGCGGTCGCGGCCTGGGAGTGGAGCGTGTCGAGCAACTCAACGCGCTGGCCACCGGCGGCACCTGGCCCGATCGCACGATCCTGTTGGACCTGCCGGCCGAGGAGGGCCTGGCGCGCGTAGGGCGGCGCGCGGATCCTCGTGACCGCATGGAGCGCGAGGGGCTCGCCTTTCACCAGGCCGTACGGCAGACCTATCTCGACCTGGCCGTTCGCCGGGGAACAGGCTACCGGGTCATCGACGCCCGTCCATCACCCGAGACGGTCCATGCCGCCGTCCTGCAAGCCCTGGGCGGTGGCCCGACGACTGGCGTCGATTACACCAGAGGCACGATCCAGGACGGGGACTGAGGTTGGAGGCGGGTGCCGCGTTCATGGCCCCGCCGGGCGCCCTTGGTCCTGCGATGGCGGATTTGCGCCGGAATAGGGCGGTTTTCCGCCATCTTGAATCCAGTATCCCATTGTCGGTAGGTCGATTATGCCCCCTGACCTGCTAAAATTGTCCCATGCGTACGAGTCGTGGAACAGGTTGGCTGACGGGCGATGGCCGCGGGGGTTCCCTGCCGGCGGCTCGCGTGCTGTTCGCGGCTCTGGCGATCGGTCTCATGTCTCCATGGTGCGGCTTGGTGGGCGCCACACCGCTGCATCCGTTGCCTCCCATGGGTGGGGACCCGGGCGACCCTGCGCCGCGGGAATGCGCGATGGCCGTGGGGGGCCGGCAAGCTCCCTCCGAGGATCGCCTGGAAGATGCGCTACGGATGTTGCGCGACGCCGTGGTGAGGATCCAGGAGGGCTTCGTGGAGCCGGTGGATCCGGAAACGCTCGTTGACGCCGCCCTGATGGGGATTCAGCAGCATCTGGATCCCCACACGCGACGCTTGACCGCCCGGGATGTGCAAAGCCTGAGATCCTCCTCGGGTCGCTCGGTCGGATTGGGGGCCGAGTTCAACTGGGAGCAACCCTACCCTCGCATTCAACGCCTCTATGCCGGATCTCCGGCGCAGCGGGCCGGCCTGCTTCCCGGAGATCGGGTGCTCGCTGCCGGGGGCGTGGATCTCGGAGAACTCGGCTTCGAGGAAGCGCAAGAGCTGATGAAAGGCCACCTTGGCGATTCGCTCGCGGTCCTGGCGCTGTCGCCGTCGGGCGAACTGCGGCGCACGCAGGTGATCTTTGCCCGGCTGGAAGAGACGGCCCTCGAATCCTACCGCCTGTCGGCCGGCGATGTCGGCTACCTGCGGATACGGCGATTCGCACGGGGGCTCACGGAAGAGCTGGCCGGCGTGCTCCTGCGCTGGGAGCGTCAGATGCCATCGGCTCTGCTGATCGACCTGCGGGATTGCCCGGGTGGATTCCTGGATGAGGGGATCTCCGCCGCAGACCTCTTCCTGCCCGTGGGTGAGCCCATCGCGATCACCACGAGCCATCTCGCGGACGAATCCGCCCGCTACGAGAGCATCCGGGCTCCGCATGTCGAGCACGTGCCCATGGCCATTCTGGTCGATTCCCTCACCGCCAGTTCGGGGGAGCTCTTCGCCGGAGCGCTGCAGGGGGCCGGCCGGGCTCGGCTCTTCGGTGAGCCGACCTATGGCAAGCGCTCGATTCAGCGCATCCAGAGTCTTCCGGACGGCTCCGCTCTGAAGGTCACCTCCGCGCTCTTCCAGACTCCGGCCGACGATGTGAACGGCGCCCAGGGCGAGGAGCTTCGTGAAGCGTTGCACGGCCTGCGGCTGATGCCCGACCATCGCTTGGCAGCGGTCCGAATGCCGAGCGGCGCGGAGATGCTCGAGCGCCTGGGTCTCCTGCAGCGCTTCGTCGATGAGATGACCTGCACCCCTGGGAAGCTTCCCGGGAGCAGTCCCTGGCGCCGGTTGCATCCGCCCGCCCGTCTCAATCTGGCCAGCGGGGATCTCGAGGGGCGCATGGAAGAACTGCTGGCTGACGCGGCCGGATTCGAGCACTGGCAAGAGCGCCTGGCCGCCCGGCTGGCGGATTGGGGCCTGGAGGCGCAGGCGATCGCCGCGCTCCAGTGTCCGCGGCAGGCGGATTGCCCCGCGCTGCGTCGCCTGTGGGCGCTGGACTGGGCCGAAGAGCGCTGGGGGGCCGCATCGGCGCGCGCACTCGCGTTGGAGAGCGATCCCTGGTTGCTCCGCGCGCTCGACCTGATCGGCCGGACGGGCCACATCCCCCTGACCGTCTCGGCCGGCATCTGATCCCCCCGGTTCTGGCCCGCGGATCGATGGTCCGGGGCCGGGACGCGATCATCCCATCCCCGTTTTGCCTGTCCGGCCGCGTTCTGGGGAACGTCGCCCCCCTCTGGCTCCGCCGCCGGCGCCTGGTGGCCGCCAACCCCAGTGCCCCACGTCACAGCCATGCGAGCCTGCGGCGCGGCCGAGGCCAATCCTCGGGCCACAACCAACGGGGCCTTCCCTGCGGCATCTCGGATCCCTATACTTGCGGCCTTGATCCATCCGACTTGACGGCTGTGCATCGGCGGAGGTAGCGGTGAGACCGGAGGCACTCAGACGAATCCTGGAGGAGGTGGCCGGCGGCGGGTGTACGGTCGAGGATGCCCTCGGCCGCTTGCGGGCCTGGCCGTTCGAGGATCTCGGATTCGCGCACGTGGATCATCACCGGCAGTTGCGCTGCGGGTTTCCGGAAGTGGTCCTGGCAGAGCGGAAACAGCCGCAGGAGACGCTCGCCATAGCCGAGTCGCTGGCCCGCAGCGGTTGCGCACTGCTGGTGACGCGGGCCGGCGAGACGACACTGGATCTCCTGGCGACCCGCTTTCCCGACGGGATCCGCAAGGATCGGGCGGGAACCTTCCGCCTCCCCGCGGACGGGGCCGAGGAGGAGGGGCTGGTGGTCGTCCTGGCGGCCGGAACCAGCGACCTGCCGGTGGCGGAGGAGGCCGTCGAGAGCGCCCGCGCGACGGGGGCCCGGGTGGAACTGGTCGTGGATGTCGGCGTGGCCGGGCTGCATCGGCTGATTCCCTACCTGGAGATGCTGCGGGATGCCAACGCGATCGTGGCCGTGGCCGGGATGGAGGGGGCGCTTCCGAGCGTCGTCGCCGGGCTGGCGGGGGTTCCCGTCGTCGCCGTGCCCACCAGCGTCGGGTATGGCGCCAGCTTTGGCGGTCTGGCGGCCTTGCTGGGGATGCTCAATAGCTGTGCCTCGGGGGTAACGGTCGTCAACATCGACAATGGATTCGGAGGTGGATTTGCCGCCGGGCAGATCAACCGGCGCATCCTGGCCGCGCGTGGCGGTCAGGGTACGAAGTGAGATTGGGAGTCGTGGTGCGAATTGCCTATCTGGATTGCATTGGCGGGATCAGCGGAGACATGTTCGTTGGCGCCCTTCTCGACGCGGGCTGGAGCGAGGCGGCCTTCCGTGGGTGCGTTGCCTGGTTGGGGGATGAGATTCGGGAACTGCGCATTGAGACCCGCCAGCACATGGCGTTGACCGGCAAGGGGATTTGGGTCGTATCGGCGCATGACACGCACTCCCACTCGCATCCGCATCCGCCGCATGACACGCACTCCCACTCGCATCCGCATTCTCATCCGGCCGGGCATTCCCATTCGTCATCTCACCCGCATGGGCATCCGCCTGCACAGCAGCCGACACACGATCATGGGCACACCCGCGGCCTGCGCGAGGTCATGAGCCGGATCGAGCAGGGTGGGCTGGACCGCGCCGTGCGCGCGCGGGTCGAACAGGTCTTCACACGGCTGGCGGAGGCGGAGGGCCATGCTCACGGGGTGGCGCCCGAGAAGGTTCACTTTCACGAGGTCGGGGCCGTCGATGCCATGGTCGATGTGGTGGCGGCCTGCCAGGGATTGCACGACCTGGGCATCGAGCGGCTCTATGTGTCCACCATCCCGGTCGGACAGGGGACGATCGAGGCCGCCCATGGGGTGATTCCCCTGCCCGCGCCGGCCACCGTCCACCTGCTGAGGAATGCCAAGGTTCGCTGGATGGGTTCCGGGGAGCGTACGACCCCTACCGGAGCCGCCCTGGTCACGACCCTGGGGCGGCAGGCCTGCCCGCCGCCGATGCGGATTCTGGCGGTGGGAAGCGGGGCCGGATCCCGCTCGCTTCCGGACGTTCCCAATCTTGCGCGCCTGATCGTGGGGGAATCGGAGGAAGATGCCGGTTCCCAGCAGTTCGATCTGCTGCCCAGCCGGGGGAGCGTACCTGGCTGGGGGTGGGAGCGATCCTCTTCTGAAGAGGCGGCTACCTGGCGAGCGGTCATCGAGTTGACGACCCAGATAGACGATGCCAGCGCGGAGGAGCTGGCGGTCTGCGTCGATCTGATCCGGGAGGCCGGTGCGCGCGACGTCTTTCTCACCCCGATCGGCATGAAGCGCGGCAGACCGGGAACGCTGCTGACCGCAATCGTCCTGCCGGCCAGCGAGGAGCGCCTCACGCGGTTGATCCTCGAACAGAGCCCCAGCCTGGGCGTGCGGCGCAGTGTGCTGTGGCGCAGGGAGTTGCCCAGACGGATCGTGGAGGTGGCGACCGAGTTCGGACCGGTGGCGGTCAAGTTCGCTCGCAAGGGGCGCCGCTGGGCCGGCAAGCCGGAATCGGAGGCCTGTCGGCGCCTGGCAAGCAGGCTGGGCGTATCCTATCAGGAAGTCTGGCAGGCCGCGTTGCTGGCAGCCGGCAAACTGGCCGGGGCCGCAACCCCGCCGGCGTGGCCAGCGCCGGATGGGCCGGGAGCCCCGGACGAGACCGAATAGCCCGCGCGCCGGGGGGGTTCGACGGAGCCCGGGGAGAGCGGGCCGCGGACAAGTGCACCTGGCGGGGTGACTTGACACTCCCCAGACTCATTGGTATACTCCGGGCGTGCTTATGCACAGGAGCAAAGGGCGTACGAGGCCTTCTAGGAATCCCCCCCCCTGATTCTGGTAGGGCAGCTTGGGATGGCGACAAGAATCGCTTGCAAGACAGGTTACCACGAGACACGACGAGGTCGCTGGTCATCGGACCGGGCGGCCGGGTGGTTGCACACCCGGCGCGCGCCCGCCTGATAGATGTTTCTGTTTCGGTACCCCCACACCGGCTCATACGGGAGGCGGCGGAGCAAGGAGCGGGAGGAGGTGATGCCCCACTGAGGTGACACGAGCCGTTCCAGTCCTGAGCCCGAGACTACCCTCCACCCTCACTGCGGTGTCGGCGCGTCAGGTTGGCCATTGCGGTTCTGTGTGTTTCTTTGCATAGTTGAATGCCCAGGTGGTCCCAGGAGTTGCAGTCTGCATCAGCCAACGGGGCTGTGGCTCATTGGGGCGGAGCAACCATGGAGGCTTACGATGAAGAGAGGCTTTGCGTTGTTGGCCACCCTACTGCTGGTGGTGACGACCGGCGCTATGGCCAAGGGGACCGGCCCGGAGCTGTACAATGCGTACACTCCGACCCTGTCCGACATCAAGAACAGCAGTCAGCAGTTCGAGTTCTTCCGTCAGGACACCATCTGGTTTGGTGGCGACGATGGAACCGGATACGCTGTCGAAGGCCAAATTTGGGACTTTGAGGGCCCCGGCGGTGATTTCCAGGGCTGGGAGACCTTTGACTACACCGCGAACATCGCCACCTACTTCTACCGGGTAACCGCGGCCGACTTCGCGAACGACCCGGTGGTGCCGATGATTCTGGGAACGACCGGCCAGATCTGGTGCGGCGCGCACGAAGACGAGGCCAATGAGCTGTGCTGGGTGTCCGGCATGGGCTATGCCAACAGCTTCTGCCAGAGTGCGTTCTCGCCCTACTTCAACTACGCCGGGGGGGCAATCGACATCGGGTTCGATTACTTCGCCGATAGCGAGGACGACTTCGACTACACCTACATCAACGTGCTGTGCTACGACGCCGTCGGTGATCTGCTCGAGGGCGGCGAGGTCCAGGTTGCATTCCTGCACGGTGACCTCGGTTCGCCCGACAGCCCCTTGGCGTTCGTGGACGGCCTCGAGGCAGCCGACATCCCGGCCGCCACGGCCCAGGTTCGCCTGGAGTTCCGCTTCGTGGCCGACGGCGCCTGGTCGGATGAGGACGGTCTGTACGACTCGATCTACGGCCCGTTCGGTGGCGACAATGTCACCATGTCGATCGATGGCGCGCAGGTGGTCGATGCCGACTTCGACACCGGCGCGGATGACTTCACCTTCTCGAAGTGCGCCGGCAACGGTACCTACATGGGTCTCGTGGACGAGGCGACCTACACGCAGTGGCTCGACTTCGTGGGTCTGGCCTGCTCGTGCACTCTTTCGGGTTGGGCGCTCGAGTTCGTCGACGAAGAGGGCAGCCAGTACACGATCCCGGGTCACTTCGCAGGCCAGCGCGAGATGGCCATCTCCGGTATCGTCGACCGCGCGGGCTACGATCCGACCGCCTACAACACGACGATCGTCCGCTGGGATCAGTACTCGGCGCTCGAGTATCAGTACGGTACGTTCTACCGTCAGGGCTACAAGTACTATCCATTTACCTGCCCGACGAACCCGAATCCGACCTGGTCGGGGCGTATGGGCCAGAACACCCACTACTACACCTCGGCGATCAGCTGCGGTCTGAACGGCACGAACCTGACGACACTGGACGGGCAAGCGGGCGATCCGCTGCCGAACGAGTGGGAGCTGATGCGCTTCACCTACGACGTGTACTGCTCCTGCGAGGGCTTCGGTATCCCCTCGACGGTCTGCGTCGAGGAGGGCAACACCAAGGGATCGCCGGTGATCGACAATGTCCGCGTGGGGCTCACCGGTGCGGTCGACGCGCCGGCCATCGCTCCGGACACCGGTCACCTGTGGCACGACGGGTTCGGCCAGCTGTTCCCGACCTTCCTGGATCCGGCCGATGTGGGCAACTCCAGCATCACCTGGGACCTGAGCGGGACGAATGTCGATCCGGACGAGGAGAATGACTGGCATGGCGATACGGCCATGGTCGTGGGTCCTTCGGTGACCACCGAGGAAGGCCGCTGGTTGGCCGAGCTGTGCTTCAAGGTTCGTCCCGGACCGCGCCAGCACCTCATTCCGGAGTACATGACCTGGAAGGCGCGCCTCGGCGGAGATCCGGAAGCGGACTTCGTGTGTGTCCTGATGGACTCGCTCGAGACGGCCCAGGGTGTCTGGACGAACAAGTTCGAGAGCTACTTCCACGAGGATGATCCCGGCTTCAATCCGGCCTTCGCGGATCGCACCGAGGAGCAGGAGATCCTTCCGGACCTGGTGTTCACGCCCGGTACGTACATCGAGTACTACTACCAGTCCTACTGGTACGATGGCGGCGCGCCGCCGGAGGACTACTTCCAGTACGGTCCGTTCGAGTTCGAGATTCTTCCGGGCATGGAAGCAGTCGAGACGACCGACAGCTTCGGCCAGGACCTCTACGAGGTCGTGTGGCCGTGCGTTCTGTACGTCGACGCCTTCAACCGCGGCGTGGAGTATTACCTCAATCCGATGTTCGAGCAGCTGGGTTTGGATGTCGACAAGTTCGACTACCTGGATGCTTCATCGAACTGGCACACACCGCTGGCGCGTAGCTTCGGCGGTACCACCTTCAATCCGGGCGGCTACGGCAACAACGGCATGACCGCCGAGCAGGCCCTGGGCTACCGGCTCATTCTGGTCAATACCGGCACCTTCGGCGGAGGCAGCATGGAGCGCAAGGATTGGCCGCTCTTCGAAGAGTGGCTGACCACGACCTCCTGCGGTCTGGCCAACATCCGCCGCGGTCTGATCCTGGACGGTGACCAGGTGGCGACGGTGGTGGACAACTACCAGCCGGGCGGCCGCGACTTCTTGAACAACACCCTCGGCACGACGCTGGTCTGGCCGGCCTACCGTGACTATGCCGACGACTGGGAGTTCTGCGTGTTCCTCGAGCCGGACGCCAATGCGGTGTTCGAGGTCGTGGACCGTGACCTCTCCCTGTACGGCAACGGTTGCCCGAACATCTACGACTACAACGTCCTGGGTGTTCAGGGCGGTGTCAGCGGCACGCAGGGCAACTACCTGTTCAACGATGTCCAGTTCGCGCAGGTCGTGCGTGATCACAGCGCGGCCGGGCGCGACTTCCTCTCGATTGTGAACGGCTTCAGTCTCCACCACGTCAGCTACGTGCAGGCCGCGGACGACTGCCCGAGCGATAGTGCTTCTATCGTTGAGGGCGCCTCCTCCATGGTCGGAGCGATGCTGGAGTGGATGACCGATCCGACGCAGCCGTGGGAGAAGTGGCAGTATCCGTGCGTCAATCTGGACGTCAACGGCGATGAGGGTCAGACGCACACCAGCGGTCCGGCGAACTTCCTGTTCGCCAGCCGCCCGAACCCGTTCCACAACACGGCGACGATTCGCTTCGCGATGGCCAGCGCCGGCCGCGTGGACATCGGCATCTACGACGTTTCCGGCCGTCTGGTCCGCAACGTCGTCAGCGGCACGATGGACGCGGGTGAGAACTCCGTGGTCTGGGACGGTACGGACAACACCGGCGCGCGCGTCGGTGGCGGTGTGTACTGGATGCAGATGTCGACGCATGACGGCTTCACCTCGGGCAAGAAGATGGTTGTCTTGAGGTAGTGGTCGCTGCGAAGCATTGACGACTTGGCTAAGAGGCGGGGTCTGGAGCGTACCTCCAGGCCCCGCTTCATGGATCGACGCATGGACAGGGACGTGAGGACTGGCCTGGACGGCGATGCGGCGCCGGGGCGCGGCGCGGCGTGCGAGGGTCCACCATCTCGTCGGCTTGCCCCGATGGGGTTTTTCCGGCCGCCTTGGGTATGGTTGCTGTGGGTCTGGCTGCCTTGGATCGGCCTGCTTTCGGGCTGTCTGCTGGTTCCGGAGTCGGGATTCTCCGGGGAGGCCCACGCCAATCGGCCTCCGGTGGCGCGGATCACCGGCGGGGTGCTCGAGGAGGGCGCCGACCACGCCGCACGGGTGCACTTCTACTGGACCGGGGCGGACGTAGACGGCGTGGTGCGCTGGTTCGAGTGGGCGATCGATGACACGATCGCCGAGCGGGCCTGGCAGCGCACCGCGGCCTTCGACGAGGTGATCGCGTTTCCGGCCAGCACGCCGGACGGCTCCGGGAGCAGCTTTCACGACTGGCACACCTTCTTCCTGCGCGCCGTCGATGACGACTATGCCCGCTCCCGCCCCGACCGGCGCATGTTCAATGCGCACACGATTGCTCCCACCACGCTGATCACCAAGCCCAAACCGGCCAGCAACCCCCAATGGGCCTCCACGCTGCGGATGTCCTGGAACGGCCAGGACCTGGACGGCTCGCGGGCGGACAAGCAGCCGGCGGCCTATGAGATCAAGCTCGTACGGATGCCGATCAGCGTCTCGCTCGACGATCACGGCGCGATCATGGCGGTGTTCGCCGATAGCGCCAATCAACTGGTGGGCACGCCACTGCGCGGCGACTATCCGCTCGATGATGACGAGCTCTACCAGCGCGCGCGCCGCAAGTGGCTGCGGCTTCCGGGGGCCGTGAGCAGTCATTGGCTGGAGGGGATGGAACGCTACGGACGCTATGGGTTCATCGTCCGAGCGATCGACGAGGCCGGTGCCGTGGAGCAGCTGTTTCAGCGCAACCGCAACTATGTCATCTTCCGCGTGGCCGACAAGCGGATCACGATTCGGCTCTACGAGCCGGCATTCGGGAGCCGCGAGTACAACACCGGCGCCTGGCCGGCGCCCTGGGTTGTGACCGTCGCGCCCGGGCAGGAAATCCGATTCCAGTGGATCGGGGATGCCACCCTGTCGGGAACCGATCCGGGACCGTGCAACTACGGATTCGACATCCCCGACCCGGATGATGATTCGTTTCGCTCGATCAGCGGGCGGGGGGGCTGGATCGGGTGGGCGGCGCGCACCCGCATGCAGGAACCGATCACCTTCACCGCGCAGGACGAGTACAGCCACTTCTTCTACCTGAAGATGCGCGACATCTCCAACAATCCCAACACCGAAACCCGCTGTGTCGTGGAGATTCGCGTGGCGGAGTTCTCCTTCGACCGGCCGCTGCTGGTCGTCGACGATCTGCGCTACGGTCCGAAACCGTGCCGCGCAGGCGACCTCGTCACCGATGAACAGAGCGACTCCTGGCGGTTGACCTACGATGAGGAGAGCGACACCTACGGCGGCATCCTGGCGGGAGCCGCGGAGTTTCTCCCTCCCGCGGAACGGATCGAGACCTACGACACCTACGGAGCGGGCGATGCAAGCGTCTCGCCCCGCATCGAAGACGATTTCATCGAGATGGTGGGGCGCTATCAGACCGTCATCTGGGATACCGGCACCGACAGCAGCGTGGGCACCGGCCTGCGTCTGGCCGCCGGCCACAACCAGTACCTCTCCTCCTATGTGTCGCTGGGCGGCCATCTGCTGCTGTATGCGTTCATCGGGCCGGTCCAACTGATCAACGGAGCCGTCCCCTTCTCGGGCCAGCAACCGAACTGCCCCGATGAACTGAATTTCCAGTCCGGGCACTACTGGCATCGGATCGGATTCCTGTGGCAGTTCCTGCGCCTGCAGGGCTGTGTGGACAAGCCGCGGGGCATGACCAGCCAGGGGGGGCCGGCCAAGTCGCTCCGCGCGGCGGTGGCCGAGAATCCCCGCTATCCGGACCTCTTTCTCGATCCGCAGCGCTGGCCCTGCCCGGATGGGGTCATGAACTACGAGGCCCTCGTCCCGGGCCTCGCCGATCCGGACGTCGTCCCCTGGTACGAGACGCAGGCCGGCCTGGAGGTGATCTACCGGGCCAGGACCCGTGATCCGCACACGGCCCTGTCCGGTCGGCCCGTGGCCTGGCGAACCCATCCGCGGGCCGGGGAGAGCGCCCAGCGCGGCCGCGTGGTCTGCTTCGCGTTTCATCCCTTCTTCTTCGAGGAGGCGTCGGTCGAGATCGCGATGACCCAGGCCATTCATTGGCTCGTGACCGGCTCGGACTATTGAACGGAGCGCGCGGGCCGGCGCAGGTCGCCGTCCAGACTGGTCAGCGGTGCGGCTCGTCACTAGACTACCCACAGGCAGGCATGGATCTGCCGGGGCCGCTTTCTCTTTGCAGGGGTGGAGGTTTGCTCCCATTTCGGATTGACACCCCTCGGGAGGCTCTGGTAGCCTGCGGTACTCTATGGGAGGGGGAAACATGTTCGGAATCAGCCGTGGACGCGTCGGCACCGCCCGGGCGCGGCGGTCCTTTTCAGTTCTGGCCCTCGTGGCAGGCGTAATGGTCGTTCTCCTGTTCGGTTGCCGCGACGAGTTCGAGAACGAGCTGGACACGAACCAGCCTCCTGACACCTACCTCACCGGCGTCCCGATGGACAGTGCCCTGACCTTCTATCGGGTCCACCTCTACTGGTACGGCAACGACGTCGACGGCCGCGTGGTCGGGTACGAGTACGCGATCACCGATTCCTTCCCGGCCGATGAGGACACGATCACCTACCATTATACTACGAAGACCGATTCGATCTTCCTGATGCCGGTCGGGGCCTCCCAGCAGAGCCTCGGGCACCGCTTCTACGTGCGCGCCATCGACAACCTGGGGGCGGTTGATCCGGAACCGGCCTGGGCGTTTTTCGGCGCGGTGGACCTGATTCCGCCAATCCCGATCTTCACGGTGGCCGAAGCGTACGACCCCGAGTCGAGCGATTTGATGACCCTGACCTCGACGCACGAGACCACGCCCAGCGACACGATCCCCGCCGGATGGAACGCGCGCTTCGAGTGGACCGGGATCGATTCCGATCGCATGATCAGCGAGGAGGGCGACACGGTGACCGTCGGTGAGATCGTCCAGTACGAGTACTGGCTCCTGCCCATCGAGAACTCGCCGATCACGGGCGGGCCGGAGAACACGTCGGCCACGTATGAGAATCTGAGCAGCGGCAAGTACACGTTCCAGGTGCGGGCGGTTGACGATGCCGGCTTCAAGGGATTGGATCCCACGGTCCGCACATTCGTCTGGAACAAGGACCCCCAGACCTATTTCGAGCGCATGCTGAACCCGGCCACCGGCGATTCGGCCGTCTACTTCCTGGCCGAATGGACCGGATCGGGAGGAGAATTGATCTACTTCGAGGGGGATACGATTCCCCTGGTTTCACCGAGCCCCAACCGGAGCGTCCGCAAGGTGGATGTGCGCATGAAGCTGCGGGGCTATGATCCCGATGCTCTCGAAGGAGCCGGGGTCAGCGGGTTCCAGTATCGGCTCGGCGTAGGGCAGTGGAGTTCGGTTGCCAATGAGGAGAACGAGTTCACGTTGAGCCGTCTGACGACGACCAATACGTTCGTGTACGGGCGCTGCGCCGATGGGCTGGGGCGCCGCGATGGCTCGCCGGCCGGGGTCGGGCTCTATGTCAACCGGGCGCCGAATCTGCGGCAGAACATTGCCGATGCCGGGGAGCCCGAGAGATTGATGCACCCCTTCCCGCATGGGACCGTGGCATGGGATTCCATTCGTGCCTGGGGTGACGCTCTGAAGGTGCAGGTGCGGGCGATCGACCCGGACAGCTCTACCTACGATTTCCACTATTCGTTCCGGCTGCTGGGTTCGTGCGGCAGCGTGCTCTACGGATACCGGAACGATGAATCGATCGATGGCGCCCGCGAGCTGTTCTTCCCCTGGCCGGTCGACTGCGCCGGCCCGGGTGACTACCAGCTCGGCGTCCGGATTCAGGAAGATGCCAGGGGCGATGCCGGGACGCGCACATCCTTACGGTTCATACCCTTCACGATTACCGACTGATCTGTGCTGCTGCGATGCGCTTGGTTGTCAGACGGGTTTGATCACGAAGCGCTCGCCGAGAGAGGGGATGGTCCCATGAGAACGAGAAGCCTGCATGGCATGGGTCGGGTGGGGGCCGGGGTGCTCCTCGCGGGATGGCTGCTGTCGGGTTGTATCTTGCTCCCCGAGGGGGAGTTCAGCGGCGAGGTGGTGGCCAACCAACGTCCCGTCGTGCGGATCACCGGTGGTGTGCTCGAAGAGGGTATCGACGCCCGGGCGCGCGTCCACTTCTACTGGACCGGTGCGGACAATGACGGCGTCGTGCGCTGGTTCGAGTGGGCGATCGACGATACGATTTCCGAGAGCGCCTGGACGCGCACGACGAGGTTCGATGAGACCATTTCCTTCCCGGCTACCACCAATACGGGAGACAACCAGACCTTCTCCGACTGGCACACCTTTTACGTCCGCTCGGTGGACAACGATTTTCAGCGTTCCGCGCCCGACAAACGCTTCTTCAACGCCCAGACGATCGCTCCGGTGACGACCATTACCCAGCCGGTGCCGGTCGAGAACGCCCGCTGGGCCTCGACCTTGAAGGTGTCATGGAGCGGTGTGGATGATGACGGCTCCCGGGCGGACAATCTGCCGGCCCGCTTCCAGTTGAAACTGGTCAAGGTGCCCACCAGCATCCAGCTGGACGATCAGGCCGCTCTGCTGCGGGTCTTCTCCGACAGCACCAACCTCCTGCGCGCGATTCCGATCCGCAACGAGTATCCGCTGGATGACAATACGCTGTTCAACAAGGCCCGTCGGATGTGGCAAGAGGTGCCGGGAACCACAAACGAGTACTGGCTGGAGAACATGGAGGTCTTTCAGCGCTACGGGTTCATCATCAAGGCGATCGACGAGGCCGGCGCCGAGGAGCAGGAGTTCGCGCGCAACCGCAACTACGTCATCTTCCGCGTGGAAGACAAGCGCATCAACCTGATCGTCTACGAACCGGCGCTGGGCAATCGGGCCTTCAATTCAGCGGCCTGGCCGGCGGAGCCCTGGGAAGTGACGGTGGCTCCGGATCAACCGATTCGCTTCCAGTGGATCGGGGATGCGAGCTTGAGCGGCACCGAGTCCGGCCCCTGCAACTACGGATTCGACATTCCGGATCCGGATGACGAGTCCTTCCGTTCGATCGACGGCCGCGGGGGCTGGATCGGTTGGGCCACGCGAACTCGCATGCAGGGGGCCATCTCCTTCCCCGCGGACGGCCCGGATGTGCACTATTTCTATCTGAAGATGCGGGATGTATCGAACAACCCGGCCACCGAAACCCGTGCCGCCGTCAAGATCAAGGTCGCCGAGTTCTCCTTCGATCGTCCCTTCTTGGTGGTCGATGACCTTCGCTATGCACCCAAGAACCAGTGCGGCGGTCCCTTGCTCGAGGATTGGGAGACCGACCAGTGGCGCCTGACCTACGATCAAGCCACCGGCGCCTACAGCGGTGTCCTGGCGGGGGTGCAGGATTTCATGCTGCCCTCGGACCGGGTGGATGATTACTCGGTGTATCCCGACAATGAAGCCATCAAGGCTCCCAACATCGAAAGCGAGTTCCTGGACGTGCTCGGGCGCTATCAGACTGTCATCTGGGACTGCGGGCATGATCAGCCCACCGGGCTTCTCCAGGCGGCGGGTGTGAACCAGTATCTATCGGCCTACGTTGGGTTGGGCGGGAATCTGCTTCTGTACACCTTCATCGGTCCGGTTCAGACGATTTCGGGGCTGATCGGTTTCGACAGCTCGAATCCGAAGTGCCCCCGTGAGAATGACTTTCAATCCGGCTACTACTGGAATCGCCTGAGCTTCCTGTGGCAGTTCCTCAATCTGACCGGCTGCATCGACAAGCCGCGCGGCTCCACCACCCAGGGCAATCCGAACAAGGCGCTGCGCTCGGCGATCGCCGACAATCCGGTGTACCCCGACCTGTTCATCGACACGGAGCGCTGGGAGTGTGCGCGCGGCATCATGAACTACGAGGCCCTGGTTTCGGATGTGGCCGATCCGGATGTGATTCCCTGGTACGAGCTTCAGGAAGGCATGGATATCATCTACCGGGCCGGCACGCGGGCCCCGGATCAGTATTCGAATATGGAGAATCGGCCCATCGCTTGGCGGACCTATCCGGAGGCGCGGGAGGATACCGACCGCGGGCGCATCGTCTGCTTCTCCTTCCACCCGTACTTCTTCGAGGAGGAGTCGGTGGAGATTGCGATGACCAATGCACTCCATTGGCTGGTGTACGGTTCCGACTACTAGCATGCCGGGGCTCGTGTGACGGGCGACCGGGAGAGGTGCGGCTGATGAAAGGTTGGATGAAACGATTCCTGTCGATCGGGATATGTCTGGGCCTGACCTGGGCCGTGGCCGGAGCCGTGTCATTCGATGCCGATATCGAGGTGGGGAACCGCAAGGTGACCCTGAGCTGGGAGCCGGATCCGGACGATCCGGTCTTCACGGGCAACCTGAAGCTCTTCGCTCTGGGGCAGGCGCAGGTGGCGGCCGGCGCCATTCGCTTCCTGGGATTCACGCGGGACGGCACGGAATTGTGGGCCTGGGATGAGGGGTTGCGTACGTTCGTGCTCCTGGGCGCCACCGCCACCGGCGGATATGCCACGCTCGATACGCTGGAGGCGCTGGATGCGGCCCACCAGCCCCTCAGCTTCGCGCTGCATCCGACCGGCGCGTTGCTGCTGGCCGGCCTCGCGGACGGCCGGATTGCGATCTGGCGTCCGCAGACCACGACGGCCTGGGATCTGCAAGAAGCTCATGCGGGTGCCGTTCGGGGGCTTGCCTTCCGGCCGCTGGCCGGCGAGCGTGATTCCACCTTCGTGTCGATCGGCGATGATGGCTTCTGGCGGCGCTGGCTGCGGCCGTCGGTGATCAGCGATTCGCTGCCGCCCGAGTTCCGTTTCACCAGCCGGCCGACCGCGTTGAGCTTGAATCGCAGCGGCTCGCGCTTGGCGATCGGCACGGAAAACGGGCGCGTGCGGCTGCAGTCGTTCGACAACCAGGTGCAGATCGATGCCATGGAGCATCAGGGCTCCGAGATCGTGGACTTCTCCTTCTCCGTCGATGGCCGCCGCCTGGCCAGCGCCGCCGCCAATGGGACGGTGGTCCTGTGGACCACATCGATTCAGAGCGTCCTCGGCCGCTTCACCCCCGAATCACCGGCTCCCATTCAGATAGTTTTCACACGCAACACCAGCGACTTCATCACCTACGCCTTCGCCGACGGCCGGGTCGGTTTCCTCGACGGGCACAACGGCCGGGCCTTTGGGGCCACCGGCGATCTGGGTCGCCCGATCAGCGCCTACACGCTGTCCCGGGAAGGAGGCACCGGATTCATTGGTGACGAGTCGGGCAGACTCGAATGGTGGTACCAGGGCCGTTGCATTCCCAGCGAGCTGATTCCGGAGTGCTTCGGTGGATACCGGGTGTATCGCGGCCTCTATCCCGACCAGTCCGTCGAGCGGATGACGCTCCTGCGCGTGTATGACTTCGCTGATACCACCTGGGGGTGGACGTTCACGGACACGCTGCGCTACTTCAGCGATCCGGATTCGGTCATCTCCTCAGGGGGCAACGAGGAGCGCCGGGTGGCCGGGCCTCATAACGGAGTGCCGTTCTACTACAGCCTGGTCAAGTATTACTGGATGTTCCTCGATGGGGCCACCTTCCTGGGCATGCGCAACTCGGTCCAGGATGGTTACTACAGCGTAGAGGAGGATGGTTCTCCCACGGCGGTGATCGCCCGTGAGAGCCGCGCCTCCACCCCGCCGCTGCTTTCGGGCGTCTATGTCGTGCCGAATCCGTATGTGGAGGGGGAGGAGAGCTCGCGGTATGGCCCCCTCAGCGAACCCCTGGTTCGGTTCGTCAATCTTCCCGAGCGGGCCACGATCCGGATCTATACGACGGGCGGGGATCTCGTCCGCCGGCTCGAGCATGTGCCCACGCCCGGCGACCTCAGCGGGGGGGCCTGTCCGTGGGACCTGAGGAACGAGCACGATCGGTCGGTGGCGGCGGGCGTGTATGTTTACTCCATCGAAGTGCCCGGTGGCGAGTCAACCCGCGGCTTCTTCACCGTAATCCGCTAGCCTCGCGGGCGAATGGGCCGGGGGCCGCGCGCATCCCGGGAGGGGCCATTTTGCTCGCGCCTCGAATGCGGCAACTCCGACAGTTGGCGCGGCAGGTCGCCGATAGATTCAAGGGATGTCAATAGCAGAGGCCGAGTCGCTCGGATGGAGGTAGAGGGAGTATGGCGGTGCAATCTGAAACCAAGCGTCAGGGAACGACACAGCGTTCGGCGGAGTGGGATCCGGCCGAGAAGATGGTCTACTACTTCGCGCCCAACGGGACCGAGGGACGCGGAGACATGCGCGATCTGCTGGGCGGCAAGGGAGCCGGCCTGGCGGAGATGAGCAGTGCCGGCGTGCCCGTCCCCCCCGGCTTCACGATCACGACCCGGGTGTGCAACCTGTTCTATGCCACCGGTGGGCAGTTGCCGGAAGAGTACCGCAAGCAGCAGCGCGAGGCCCTGCGCAAGCTCGAAGAGACCCAGGGCAAGCTGCTGGGGGATGCCCAGGATCCGCTTCTGGTCTCGGTTCGTTCGGGCGCCAAGTTCTCGATGCCGGGCATGATGGATACGATCCTGAATCTGGGGCTCAATGATGCCTCGGTCGTGGGGCTGGCCGCCAAGACAGCCAATCCGCGCTTCGCCTATGACAGCTACCGCCGGTTCCAGCAGATGTTCGCCGACGTTGTCCTGGGGATTCCGAAGGAGACCTTCGAGAAACGCATGGAGGCGCTCAAGAAGGATCGTGGCGTCGTCATGGATCTGGATCTCGACGAAGAGGACATGCGGCAACTGGTCGCCGAATTCAAACAGATCATCGAGGAGAAGACAGGAAAGCCATTCCCCCAGGATCCCTATCAGCAGCTCGACATGGCACGCGATGCGGTCTTCCGTTCCTGGTACAACGACCGGGCCGTGTTCTACCGGGCGCAGAATCGGATTCCCTCCAGTCTGGGGACCGCCGTCAATGTGCAGGCGATGGTCTTCGGCAACATGGGGGAAGGCTCGGCCACCGGCGTGGGGTTCACCCGCAACCCGGCCACCGGCGAGAAGGAGTTCTACGGCGAATACCTGCGCAATGCGCAGGGGGAAGACGTCGTGGCCGGCATTCGCACGCCCCGTCCGATTCGGGAGCTGCAAGGCGAGATGCCCGAGGTCTTCGATGAGTTGGAGAGGATTACCACCCGTCTGGAACGCTACTACCGCGATGTGCAGGACTTCGAATTCACGGTGCAGGAAGGCACCCTCTTCATGTTGCAGACCCGCAATGGGAAGCGCACGGCACAGGCCGCCGTGCGGATCGCGGTGGAGATGGTCGCCGAGGGGTTGATCACCCAGGACGAAGCGCTGCTGCGCGTGGATCCCACGTCCCTCGATCAGCTTCTGCACCCGCGGGTCGACACCTCGGCCTCCTACACGGTCCTGGCCCGGGGTCTGGCCGCATCCCCGGGGGCGGCCGTGGGACACGTTGCCTTCGATCCCGACGACGCGGTGGTGATGTCGCAGGAGATCGACGAAGACGGCAAACCCAAGCGGGTGGTTCTGGTGCGCAATGAGACCTCGCCCGACGACATCCATGGCATGGACGTCGCCGATGGCATCCTGACCGCCACGGGGGGCATGACCTCCCATGCGGCGGTCGTGGCCCGCGGCATGGGCAAGTGCTGCGTCGCCGGCTGCTCGGCGATCGATGTTCGTGAAGAGGAACAGGTGCTCAGGATCGGGGAGATCTCGATCAAGCGAGGCGATTACCTCAGTCTGAATGGTTCCACGGGTGAGGTCATTGCCGGCAAGGTCGGCACGATCGAACCGGAGGTGGGCGGCGAGTTCAGGGTCTTCATGGAGTGGGCCGATCAGAAGCGGCGGCTCACGGTGCGCACCAACGCCGATACGCCCGAGCAGGCGGTCCTGGCGCGCCGCTTCGGCGCTCAGGGCATCGGTCTGTGCCGCACGGAGCACATGTTCTTCGCCGAGGAGCGCCTGCCCTATGTACAGCAGATGATCCTCTTCGCGCCGCAGGTCAAGCGTCAGGAGGCCGCGATCACGCGCAAGAAGATGGATCTGGAAAAGGCGATGGGCGAGGTGCGCGATCAGGTCGCAGCCCAACTGCAGCGCCTCGAGGACGAGATCAGCGAGCCGCGTGCGATGTATCAGGATGCGCTCGATCACATCCTTCCATTCCAGCGCGAGGATTTCTACGGCATTCTGAAGGCCATGCAGGACCTTCCGGTCACCATCCGGACCCTCGATCCGCCCCTGCACGAGTTCTTGCCGAAGAAGGATGAGCTGCGCGTCGAGGTGGCGCTCCTCAAGGAGCGCCACGCGGCGGCTGAGCAGATTGCCGAGAAAGAGCGTCTGCTCGATCGGGTCGAGGAGCTCTCCGAAGTGAACCCCATGCTGGGCCACCGTGGTTGCCGCCTCGGCATCGCCTACCCGGAGATCACCGCCATGCAGGTGCGGGCGATCATCGAGGCCGCGATCGAACTGGCCCGGGAGGGGGTCAAGACCTATCCGGAGATCATGATCCCTCTGGTGGGATCGATCGAAGAGCTGGCCCATCAGCGCAAGGTGGCCGAGAAGGTCGCCCGGGAGCTGGTCGAGGCGGCCGGGGTGGATGTTCCTTACCTGATCGGCACCATGATCGAAGTGCCCCGCGCGGCGCTGACTGCCGGGGAGGTGGCCACCAAGGCCGATTTCTTCTCCTTTGGGACCAATGACTTGACCCAGATGACCTTCGGCCTTTCGCGGGATGACGCGGGGAAATTCCTTCCCTCCTACATGGAGATAGGTATTCTTTCCAGGGATCCCTTCGTGACCCTCGATCGCAGTGGGGTCGGTCGCCTGGTTCAAATGGCCGTCGATGAGGGCCGCGGGGTCAAGCCCGGTCTCAAGACCGGCATCTGTGGGGAGCACGGTGGGGATCCGGAGAGCGTGGAGTTCTGCCACGGGGTGGGTCTCGACTATGTGAGCTGCTCCCCCTTCCGTGTGCCGATCGCGCGTCTTGCGGCCGCGCAGGCCGTGATCCGCGAGGCCCATCCGTCGGGAGGCGATGAGCACCGCCGGCAGATCTAGTCGAGTGCCCTCCCGGCCTCAAGGGGGAGGCGATTGTGCGAAGCCTCTGGGCACGCCTGCAATGGGTGGCCACCGGGCGTCAGGCTCGCCCGGTGGTGGCCTTTGAATGGATCCGTGGCCGCGTGGGTTCGCGGGAGAACCCGGACGGCATGCGCTCACTGATCCACGCCGGGATCGGTCTGGCGATCTTCTGCATGATCGTCGATCTCCTCCTGCTGGGGAGCCAGGACTGGACGCACTGGGGTCTGCTGGCCCTCCTTCACCTGGGGTGGATGTCGGGCCTCGGGCTGATCACGGTACTCAATGTCGGATTCCTGGAAACGATCGACGGCCGACAGATGGTGGGGCTCGGGGGGCCGAATCTGCTTACCCTGGGGCGGGGGTTTCTGCTGCCATCCCTGTTGTACGTGCTGGCCACCGGCGGCTATGTGATCGGCGCGGTGGCCTACGCGCTGATTCAGTTCACCGACATTCTCGACGGCTGGTGGGCGCGTCACACCGGGCAGCAATCCAAACTCGGAATCGTCCTGGACCCGCTGGTCGATCTACTCCTCCACCTGGGCGTGTTGGTGACACTTTCGCTCACGGGCCTGCTGAGCGGTTTCGTTCTGGGGTTGGTGATCGCGCGCAGCGGCCTGCTGGTGTTCGGCACCCTGCTGTTCTATTACTGGAAGGGGCAGGTGTGGATCCACCCGACACCCCTGGGCAAGGGGACCGGCTTTCTGCTGGCCGTGGCCACGACGCTGCTGGTCGGGCTGGCCGCACTGGCGCCCGGGGCGGTTGTCCCCGGGGCCGCGACGACGGCCGTTGCCGGGTGGGCCCTTACCTTGGCCGCTGTGCTGCGCGAGTCGATCACGGTTCTGCTGGTTCTGGCCGTGCTGCACGTCATCACGATCGGCATTGTCAATCTACGTATTCCGGCCATGCCGTTTGAGAGCCCACGGAAGCGTCAGTGGCGTCGGCGCCATCTCGGGCATCGGTCCTGATGCCGCCGGCGGCCGCGAGCGGGAACCGAACCTCCCTCCAAGGGTCATTGAAAGAAGCCATGGGGCGTGCAAGCATGAATCCCCCGGGCGTGTGGAAAGATGCCCGGATCTTTCGTAGGACCGTCGAGCGGTGGGACGGATGGGGAGGGCGGTGGGACCGATGACGCAGACCACGCTGAGTTTCCTGGTGTCTCCCAGCCTTCTCTGGTGGGTGGGGATTTGCGCGGCCCTTGTCGCCGGCCTGTGGGCCTATCATCGTCTGGCGGCTCCCTTGTCCGGCCTGCAGCGAACGGTTCTACGGGTTCTGCGCGTGACGGCCCTGCTCTTGATCCTTCTGGTTCTCCTGCAACCGCTGATCACACGGTCCGGCGATCAGGCCGGGAGGCCGCGCCTGTCGGTGCTCATCGATCGATCCTCGAGCATGAAACTGCCCGCCCAAATGACGGCCTGGCCGGGGATACCGGGCTCCGCCTCCGCGGAGCGCGCCTCCTCTGCGGCCGGCACGCCTCGCTCCCCGGCTGCCACCCGCCGCGATCAGGCCGCGGCGATTCTGAGGCGCGTGGAGGCGGAGTTGGGGGAGACCTTCCTGATCGATGTCCATGGGTTCGCGGGTGGATTGGAGGCTCGCCAGCCGGGTGAAGGGACCTATCCCTGGGAGCCGCTGGGTGTCACGGCCATGGGGGAGGCACTGGAAGAGGTTCTGCTTCACCAGGCGGAATCCCCGGCCGGTGCTGTCCTGCTGGTAACCGATGGCGCCCATACCGCCGGGAAGGATCCCGCGCTGGTTGCCAGGAATCTGTCGGTGCCGGTCTTCGCGGCTCTCGTGGGTGACACGCTGGCGCCTCCCGATCTGCTGCTGCGCCAGGTGCGTGCACCCGGCATTGGCTACGTTTCCGAGCCCCTTGCGGTCCGCGTGGTCGTGGAGCATTCGGATCTGGCCGGGCTCTTGGACATCGGCGCGGGCGATGAGGTGACCGTTCGGATTCGTGAGGTAGAGGATCTGGGCGGACGCCTGGAACCGTGGGGACCCGTTCTGGCGGAAACCGCCGTTTCTCTGGAGAAGGACGCCGGGGTCGAGCGCGAAATGATCCTGGAGGTCCTCCCGATCCGTCCCGGGCTCACCCTGTATGAAGTGACCGTGTCCTGCGGCGAGCGTGAGCTGGTCACCCTCAACAACCGCCGACTCTTCGCAGCCGAGATCCGCGAGAAGAAGACCCGCATTCTATACCTGGAGGGCGAGCCTGACTGGGATTTCTCCTTCCTGAAGCGCACGCTGGATGCGGATACCACGCTGGCCTATTCCTACCTGGTGCAGCAGCCGGATGGCACCTACCTCGCCTATGGGAGCCCGGGCCCGGGCGAACCCCCGCGCACCGCCGCGCAATGGGATGCATTCGCGGCCGTGATCATCGGCCGGCTGACCCCGGCCTCTCTGCCGGAGGGCTTCGTGGCCGGTCTCGAGTCGTATATGGCCGGCGGTGGCGGCGCCCTGTGGCTGGGGGGGGGCGCGACGGGGATCTCGAGCGCTGGCGGCAGCGGCTGGGGGGGCTGCTGCCCGTTGCGGTCCAGGCCGACCGGCGCTGGGGCTACACGCTGAGCAGCACGGACGTTTCCGTGGCCGGTTTGACACATGCGTTGACCAGTCTGGGCGAGTCGGGTGGAGGCCTGGACGATCCGTGGCGCCGCCTGCCGCCGGTCTGGATTCCTGAGGGGCAGTACAGCGTATCCCCGGCGGCGATGACACTCCTGACCGGCCGCACGGCCCATCCGGCCCGTGAGGTTCCCCTCTTCGCCCTGGCCCGCACGGCAGCAGGACGGGTGGCCGTGTTCACCGGCCGCGGGTTCTGGCGCTGGGACTTCTCGATGCGCGCCGTGGACGAGAGCGTTCCGCTGGCGCCGGAGTTCTGGCGGCGCGTCATGCGTTGGCTTGCGGAACCGACCGATCGCGACCGTTTCGCGGTGCGCCCGAACAGGCATGTCTTCCAGGACAGCGAGCCCCCCAGCTTCCAGGCGCGCCTGTTCGACGAGCGCTACCAGCCGGTCGCGGGTGCCGGCATTCGTGTGAGGATCGAGCACCTGGCGAATCTGCCCGCCTACCAGCCATCGGATTCTCTCTACCGGGCAGCGGATCCGCAGGAGGCGCCCGCTCCCGAGCGCCGACGGGTCGAGATCCCTCTCTATCCCGACGGCCCGGCGGGGCAGTATGCCGGGCAGGCGCCACCCCTGGCCCCGGGCCTGTACCGCTATCAGGCCACGGCGCGGTCGGAGGGATCCGCTCTTGTGCAAACGAGCGAGGGGCGGTTCTGGGTCGAGGAGATGGGCGCCGAGTTCTTTGATCTGACGGCCCAGCACAGCTTGCCGGTCCTGCTGGCGGCCTCTTCGGGCGGGGAGGCCGGGGGGGAGGGGCAACTGGAATCGGTGTTGCGGGCGCTGCCCGAACGGTACAAGAAGGTGCGCGTTGTGCAACAAGCGGAGATATGGAACCATGGGGCGCTGTTCGGGGTCATTGTCCTGTTGCTGGCCGGCGAGTGGATTCTGCGCCGGCGAAAAGGCCTGGCCTAGCGAGAAAGGAACCTGTCCGTGATGAGCCTATCGGCGTCTTTCAAGACGCTCATTCCCTGGATTGTGCCGGCGGCAATCCTGTTGCTGGTGGCTTCCTGTTCCGGCGAGCGTGACGCCGAGCATGCCACGCCGGATGCAACTGCCGACGGGGCCCGAATGCCGCTCCACGAAGGGACATCGCCGCAACCCACGGAGGGTGCGGCCGGTCAGACGGCCAACCCGACCCAATCCGGGAGCAACGCGGAGGTCCTCTCCACGGATGCTTCGGGGGCCGTGACCGGAAGCGACACCGGCGCGGCCAGCGCAGGCGACATGGGGAGCGCCAGCGGCACGGACGCACTGGAGCGCGCCGCCGTGGAGCCGGCCGCGGAAGAGGACGGCCCACCGGCGTTTCCGAAGCACATCCGCATGCCGGCGCTACGCTCGCCCGGCTCGCGTCCGCAAGCCCCGGCCGTGCCCATGACGGACCTGGATGGCCGGAAGATCACGATGGAGCAGCTTCGCGGCCAGGTCGTTCTCCTGACATTCTGGGCAACCTGGTGCCCGCCCTGCAAGCGCGAGATTCCGCACCTCGTCCATCTGCAGGCGACCTATGGCGACCTGGGGTTCACGGTTCTGGCGCCTTCGCTGGATCAGAAGGGGCTTGCGGTGATCAAGCCGTTCCTTCGCTCGCGGCCCGACATCAACTACACCATCATCCCGAACGGGCACCCGCTCAGCATGGCCTACGGCGGGGTGAACCGGATTCCGACCACCTACCTGATTGACAAGCAGGGGCGTGTGATCGAGCAGATCATGGGCTCGCGCTCGGGCGAAGAGCTCGAGGGGCTGGTGATGGCCGCGCTCAAGGAAGGCGGCTGAGAGCCCATGGGACCTGGGGAGCGCACGCCCCCAGGAGGTGGGACCGGGTACCCGCCCGGCGAGTTCGGGCAGGGCAGGCCCATCAGCGTTGTCCGAAGAAGCTCGTGCCAATGCGTACCAGGGTCGCGCCTTCAGCAATGGCCGTCTCGAAATCTCCCGACATTCCCATCGACAGCTCGGTCAGCGGTGCCCGCGGCCGTCCGCGGCGACGCTCGCGCTCGAGCGCCTCACGCAGGCCGGCGAAACAGCGACGATTCTCGTCCTCGGTGGCGTTCCAGGGTCCGATGGTCATGAGTCCCGCGACCCGCAGGGCGGGCAGGCCGGTGAGTTGATCGAGAAAGACAGGCAGGTTCTCGGGCTCGATGCCTGACTTGGCCTCCTCGGCGGAGGTGTTGACCTGGACCAGTACCGGTTGGGTCTGCCCGTCGGGGATCCGGGCGGCGATCTTCTCGGCCAGGTCCAAGCGGTCGATCGTATGGATCAGGGCGCACCCCGGGATCACGTAGCGGGTCTTGTTGGTCTGTAGATGTCCGATGAAGTGCCACTCGATCTCAAGGTCGGCCAGCGCCCGGCGCTTGTCACGCAGCTCCTGGGCGCGGTTTTCCCCGAATCGGAGCTGGCCGCTGGCGAAGGCTTCCCGCACGGCCGCAGGCGAGACGGTCTTCGAGACGGCGATGAGCCGGACTTCGGATGGATCTCGGCCGGCCCGCCCGGCGGCATCCCCGATCCGGTCGAGCAGTGCCTCTCTGCGTTCGCGAATGCTCATGGCAACAACTCCTCCACCGACCAGGGTACCACGCCGGGGCTGTGGATGCAGCCGGCAGCCTGCGCCCGCCTCTGACGCCCTGCGGAGGCCATCGCTAGGGGAGCGGGAGTGCCCCGTTGCGATGCGGGGTGGAGGCCGGTAGAATGCCATCCTATCGCGAAGGCATTCGGAGCAAGCCCGCTCCTCCCGCGGCGGCCGTCGGGCACGCGCCGCCGCGGGAGGATGCGAGCACCGGTACCCTGTCTCTTCCGAGGAGGTCATAGTGGAGGCACCCCGCGACTTGCGCGCGGCACGGCTGGAGAAGCTGGAGCGCCTGCGGGAGATCGGAATCGATCCTTTCCCGCATTCGTTCCGCCGCACGCACGCCTGCCAGGAGGTTCATGACCAATTCGATCAGCTCGCCGGGCAGTCCGGCGTGCGCGTGGCGGGCCGTTTGCGCGCGATGCGCCCGATGGGCAAGGCCAGTTTCGTTCACATCGAGGATGTCACGGGAAGATTGCAGCTCTACATCCGCAAGGACCGGGTCGGCGAGGATGCCTATCAGATCCTGAAGCTCATCGATCTCGGGGATCTGATCGGAGCCGAGGGCGAGCCATTCCGCACCCGCACGGGCGAAATCAGCCTGCAATGCACGGCAGTGCAGATCCTGGCCAAGGCCGTCCGGCCGTTGCCGGTCGTGAAGGAGAAGGACGGCATGCTGTTCGATGCCTTCCGCGACCGGGAGGCGCGCTACCGGCAGCGTTACCTGGACCTGATCCTCAACGCCGACTCCCGGGCGCTGTTCCGTTGCCGCGCCGACACGATCCGTTTTCTGCGCCGGTACCTCGACGACCGTGGCTTCTTGGAGGTGGAAACCCCGATCCTGCAGACGATCTACGGAGGCGGGCTGGCCAATCCCTTCAAGACCCATCACCGCGGGCTGGACATGGACCTCTACCTCAGGATCGCCGAGGAGCTGCCCCTGAAGAAGCTCATCGTGGGAGGGCTGGAACGCGTCTATGAGTTGGGGCGGGTGTTTCGCAACGAGGGGCTTGATCGCCAACACAATCCGGAGTTCACCCTGCTCGAGTTCTACTGGGCCTATGCGGACTACCACGATGGCATGGACCTCGTCGAGGATCTGTTCCGCCGGGCGGCGATCCAGATCGCGGGGACGCCGCTGGTCCCATTCGAAGGCCAGGCGATCGACTTCAGCGTTCCCTTCCGCCGGGCGCCGATGTTGCAGCTGATTCAGGATGAGACCGGGACCGACCCGCGCACCCTGGACGAGGCCGAACTCCACGGCCTGTGCGAGCGGCTGGGCGGCGGTCTGCCCCCGGGCGCGCCGCGCGGGAAGCTGATCGAGAAGGCGTTCGACCTCTCCGTGCAACCGAAGTTGATTCAACCGACCTTCGTCATGGACCATCCGCTGGAGGTTTCGCCGCTGGCCAAGCGGCATCGCAACCACGAGGATCTGGTCGAGCGTTTCGAGCTCTTCATCGCCGGAATGGAGTGCGCCAATGCTTTCAGCGAGCTGAACGATCCGACCGATCAGCGCCGCCGCTTCGAGGGGCAAGCCTCGCTGCGGGCCGCGGGCGACGAGGAGGCCCATCCCCTGGACGAGGAGTACATCACGGCCCTCGAGCATGGGATGCCGCCGACCGCCGGAGTCGGGATCGGGGTCGATCGGCTGGTCATGTTGATGAGCGGCAGTCCCGCCATTCGTGACGTCTTGCTCTTTCCTCACATGCGGCCGTTGGACGAGGGGACCGGAGAATCGTGAGTGGATCCCTGTCAGGAATGCGCTCGGAAGAAATCGTGGCCGTCTCGGCTCCGATGAAGCGCATCCTCAAACTGGTGGATCGCATTGCTCCCACCGAAAGCAACATCCTCATCACCGGCGAAAGCGGGACGGGGAAAGAGAAGGTGGCCCGCCTGATTCACGTTCAGAGCCGCCGTAGCCAGGGTCCGTTCGTGGCGGTCAACGCGGGCGCCATCCCCGAGAATCTTGTCGAGAGCGAGCTGTTCGGCCACGCGCGCGGCGCGTTCACCGACGCCAAGGTATCCAAAAGGGGCTTCTTCGAACTGGCCGAACAGGGCACGCTCTTCCTCGATGAGATTGGTGAGATGGGCTTTCCGTTGCAGGTGCGCCTCCTGCGGGCATTGCAGGATCGCTACATCCGGCCGGTCGGTTCGGAGTCGACGGTCCCGATCGATACCCGGGTGATCGCCGCCACCAATCGCGATTTGCGGCAGGAGATGGCCGCGGGGCGATTCCGCGAGGATCTCTTCTACCGGTTGAATGTTTTCAACCTGCACATTCCGCCCCTCAGACAGCGCAAGGAGGACATCCCCTACCTGGCGAACTTCTTCCTGGCCCGTTTCGGCGAGCGCCACCGCAAACGGGTCGAGTCGCTGACCGACCGGGCCTGGGGCCTGATCATGAACTACGACTACCCCGGAAACGTGCGCGAGCTCGAAAACGCGATCGAGCGAGCCGTCATCCTCTGTGAGGACGATACGATCCGCGTGCGGGATCTGCCGGCCGAGATCTCCGAGCGCGGCATTCCGCGGCTCGGCCCCGGGGAGAGTGTCGAGGAGAGCTATCCGGTCGAACTGTCCCTCGAGGAGGTGGAGGCGCGCCACATCCGCCGGGTGATCGACCGGTGGGGGGGCAATCTCTCCCGGGCAGCCGCCGGTCTGGGCATCTCCCGATCCACGTTGTGGCGCAAGATGCGGCGTTACGGAATCACGAATGTTGCAAGATAGGACAGTCCGTTCTGCTCGATTTTGAATCAGTTTATGGATTCTCCCTGTGACCTGCCTTCCCACTCGTGCCGGCTCCCACGACATTCGGAGATATAACTTGTTTACTGAAAGTATGTTACATACTTGGCCGGTGTGAGGGCAGCCATCGGCCGTTCTGGTACGCCTCTTGCCGCCAAGAGGTGCATATGAGGCAAGATCACCTGTGATCCAATGGACCGAATCGGCAGTGGATCGCAGATCGGGGGATCTCCCGGATGCTGCGTTCGCGGAGGTCAACAAGGAAAGGGAATAGTCATGGGAAAGATCATCGGAATCGACCTGGGAACGACCAACTCCTGTGTGGCGGTGATGGAGGGCGGGAAGCCGGTGGTCATTCAGAACGCCGAGGGTGGGCGAACGACGCCGTCGGTGGTCGCCTTCAAGGGTGATGGGGAACGCCTCGTCGGGCAGTCGGCCAAGCGTCAGGCGGTCACCAATCCCAAGCATACCATCTTCTCCATCAAGAGGTTCATGGGGCGCAAGCACTCGGAAGTCGCCAACGAGATCTCCGAGGTTCCCTATGAGGTCATCCCCGGACAGAACGATCTGGCGTATGTGAAGATCGGCGACACGAACTACTCTCCGCCCGAGATCTCGGCGCTGGTGCTCCGCAAGATGAAGGAGACGGCACAGGCCCATCTGGGTGAGGAGATCAAGGAGGCCGTCATCACGGTTCCGGCCTACTTCAATGACAGCCAGCGGCAGGCCACCAAAGACGCCGGCCGCATTGCCGGCCTCGATGTCAAGCGCATCATCAATGAGCCGACCGCGGCGGCACTGGCCTACGGTCTGGACAAGAAGAAGTCGCAGAAGATCGCCGTCTATGACCTGGGAGGCGGGACCTTCGATGTGTCCATTCTCGAGATCGACCCCGAGTTGGGCACCTACGAGGTCAAGGCCACCAATGGGGATACCCACCTGGGCGGTGACGACTTCGACCAGCGCATCATCGACTGGCTGGCGGATGAGTTCCAGAAGGATCAGGGCATGAACATCCGCGGGGATGCCATGGCCATGCAGCGGCTGAAAGAGGCCGCCGAGAAGGCCAAGATGGAGCTTTCCGGCACGAGCGAGACCGAGATCAACCTGCCCTATATCACCGCGGATCAGAATGGTCCGAAGCACCTCACCGTGAAGCTCACGCGCGCGCGGTTCGAGCAGATGGTCGATGACCTGGTGCAACGCACGGTCGAGCCGTGCCGCAAGGCGCTCAAGGACGCCGGGCAGGCCGAGATCGACGAGGTGATCCTGGTCGGTGGCTCGACCCGCATTCCCAAGGTGCAGGAACTGGTGCGCAGCCTGTTCGGACGCGAGCCACACAAGGGCGTCAATCCCGATGAGGTCGTGGCCATCGGTGCGGCGATTCAGGGCGGCGTTCTGGCCGGCGAGGTCAAGGATGTGCTGCTGCTCGACGTCATCCCGCTCACGCTCGGGATTGAGACCCTCGGCAGCGTGTCGACGCCGATCATCGAGCGCAACACGACGATTCCCACCCGGCGGTCACAGGTCTTCTCCACGGCGGCTGACAGCCAGACCACGGTCGAGATTCACGTTCTGCAGGGCGAGCGGCCCATGGCGCACGACAACAAGACGATCGGCCGCTTCCAGCTGACCGGGATTCCTCCCGCGCCGCGCGGCGTGCCTCAGATCGAGGTTATGTTCGACATCGATGCCAACGGCATCCTCAAGGTGTCGGCCAAGGACAAGGGCACCGGCAAGGAGCAGTCGATCCGTATCGAGGCCTCCAGCGGCCTGAATGAGGAAGAGATCGAGCGAATGGTCACTGATGCCAAGTCGCATGCGCAGGAGGACCAGAAGCGCAAGGAGTCGATCGATGTCCGCAACCAGGCCGATGCTCTGGCCTATGAGACCGAGAAGAATCTGAAGGAACTGGGAGAGAAGCTCGACAGCGCGCTCAAGGCCAAGCTGGAGGGCGAGGTGGAAGGTCTGAAGGAAGCCCTCAAGGGCGAGGACATCGAGCGCATCCGCGCCAGCATGAACTCCGTGCAGCAGACCTGGCACGAGGCTTCCGCCAAGCTCTACCAGCAGGCGCAGGAAGCCGGCCAGGCCGGTGGAGCCTCGGCGGGTCCGGGGAGCTCCGCTGGGGCGGCCGGCGCGGGCGGCGACGCCCAGCGGGGCGGCCGTTCTTCGGGCGCGGCCGATGACGAAGTGGTCGATGCCGAGTTCGAGGTCGTCGACGACAACAAGTAATTGGCAGAACGTCGGATAGTCCGGGAAGAAGCCCGGGAAGGAGCCAGGTATGAGTACCCCCGCCATGAGCCCCTACTTCCTCGCTCTCCTGCGCGAGCATGAGATGCTGGGGATGCTGGGCCTGGGCAAGATCGCGGATCCGGCCTCCAACGAGGCCCAGGTGGACCTGGCCAAGACCCAGTTCGCCATCGCCGTGCTGGAGATGCTCGAGCAGAAGACTACCGGGAACCTGGCGGACGCCGAACGGCAGGAATTGCGCCGGGTTCTGACGACCTTGCGCCTGAATTACGTAGAGGAGATGAACTCGCCGCAAGCACCCGGCGAACGCGCCGGGAGCGGGGAGATTCGGCCCGAGGCGCACCCGGATTCTGCCACCGAAGACGCAGCCTCCGCCGCGGAGTCCACGGCCGGAGAAACGAGCGGGGAGACGCCCGAGGGTGGCAACGCCACGGCGTAGGATCCTGGCCCGCCCGCGTCCGGGACATGCCACTGGCGGGGACCATCTTCTCAGCCTTGGATCAGACCCGTTGGAAGCACACAGAAGGATCCGCGGCGGGGGCCAGCCGGCCCGCCGGCGAATGGATTCAGGAAGGGGCCAAGGGTGACCAATCGCGATTCTCATCGGAAGCCAGGTTCGCGTCCGCAGCATACCACCGCGAGGCCTCCGGAGTGGGCGCATGGTGAGGCCCGCGCCGCGACGGAGACCGACGCCGGGCAGATCCGTGCCGCTGAAGCCTCAGAGGCCGATGCTGCCCGGGCTCAGATCACGGAAGCCGAACCCACGGAACCGGATGCGAGCCAGGCGGGGGCTCCCACAGTTCCCCTGGATCAGTATCAGAGGCTTCTGGCCGAGTTCGATAACTTCCGTAAACGTATGGAGCGGGACATTGCCCGGGCAGGGTTCTTGGCCCGGGTGGACCTGTTCAAGGCGCTTCTGCCTACCCTGGATGATTTCGGACGGGCTCGTTCATCGCTTGGCCCGGAGGAAGATTCATTTGATAGGGACGGGATGCTCATCATCATGGACCGGTTTGCCGAAACACTGAGTAGCGAGGGGCTGAGCGAAGTCGAAGCCTCTCCGGGACAAGCCTTCGATCCAGAGATTCACGAAGCGGTCCTGACGGTTCCAACGGCGAAATTCGCTGCTGGATGTGTGTCCGAGGTACTCGAGAAGGGGTACCGGTGCGGTGAGCGGTTGCTGCGGCCCGCGAAGGTCGCGGTCGCCCGGCCGCCGGAGGACATGCCCCCGGACGCGAAACGCGGGCAAGGGTAGTACCCTGCGGGTTCTCTCCTTGCCGCCGCGGAAACCGCGAAGGCCCTGGGAGGGAATGGCGCAGGATGAACATCAAGCTCCTGCTCATCAGTGCGGATTCGAGTCTGCGAGCAGCCGCCGAGGCGGAGGCTGACAAGGTTCCCGTTGCGTTGCACGTTGTGTCCTCGCCACAGCAGGCCTACGAGCTCAGGGGTGAGGGGGCCGCCGATGCGCCCGGGGCCGTGATGATCGACTTGCTGGGGGGCAATCGCGATGAGGCCTTCCAGTGGACGCGTAAGGTGTTCCCGGCCGCCCGGGTGATTCTTCTGATTCCGACGGAGCGGTTCGCCGGGTTCACCTCCCTGACGACTCCCAATCCCCCAGCCGGATGGCGCCCGGGCGAGGACTTCCTCCTGGCGCGCAGTTGGGATCCCAGCAACTTCCGCGCCTTCGTTGCCCGCTTGTGTCCGTCGCAATCGACCAGGCAGCCGGCCTTGGGCGTTGGCGGCCTCGATGATCTCATAGGTCGATCCGTGCCGTTTCGGGATGCCCACGATAGCGCAATGAGCGCCGTGAGCGAACGACACGTTCCGGTCCTGATTTCCGGGGAAAGAGGCGTGGGCAAGCGGGCCTTTGCCCGGGCCATCCACGCCGACAGCTATGGATCATTCGAGACGTACTGCCAGATCGACTGCACCGCCGTCACCGGTCGCAACTTCGATGCGGCCCTCCAAGGAGAGTTCCTCCCCGCGGCAGGTTCGTCCGGCAGCCAGAGTGGGGTCTTTGGCGGCTGTGCCGGCGCAGGCCTGGGGACACCGGTCGGCACCGGGCAGGGGACCCTCCTGCTGGAGGAAGTCGGGGCCCTCGACGGTTCGCGGCAGGCCAAGGTCCTGAGCTATCTGGCGGAGGGATTCCACAGCATTGGACCGAATCCCCCCAACCGGACGTCTCGACCCAGAGTCATTGCCGCCACGGCGCGCAATCTGGAGGAGGCCGTCAAGGCCGGCAAGTTCAACCGGTCCCTCTATGCGAAGTTGACGACGCTACGCATCAACATCCCTCCGCTGCGGGAGCGTCCCAGCGACATCCTCCTGCTGGCCGAAAAGTTTCTATCCCAGAAGGCATCTGCGGATGCACGCCGTGTTCCGACCTTCACCCGTCCGGTGCAAGAGCGCCTGCTCACGCACCCATGGCCCGGCAACATTCGTGAGCTGTTCGGGGTGCTCGAGGCGGCCTACGAGGCTTCCGAGGGCTGCGATGAGCTGCAGCCAGAGCACCTGCCGGACTGGCTGATGCCCGCCCAGGAAATGAGTGCGCCCACCGGGGTCGGGTCCGAGCTTCCCTTGCTGGGCAGCAGGGGAGCCGCGATTCGGATGGGCGAAGGGGGCATCATCATCGAACTGCCCGAGGAGGGCGTGGCCTTCGATGATATGGAGAAGGCGATTCTGCAGGCGGCACTCCAGCGCACGCACAGCAACGTCGTCAGGGCGGCCAAGCTGCTGCGCCTCGGCCGGGGAAGTCTGCGGTACCGGCTCGAGAAGTATGGACTTGTCGAACCCAAGCGGCGGCGATCCGCCAAACGACGCCCCACCGGAGCGATGAGCGAGGGCAAGGATGGGCTCCGGCGCGCATCCTAGCACGGGATTGCGGCGATCACCCTCACCAGGCTCCCCGGGACTTGCGTTTCCGGGGAGCTTGCAGTACACGGAGAGAGCGGGCCGCCTCGGCGCCGCACGGCAGGAAACGGGGCGAATCCACGCCCATGACGAAGGTCCACGATGAGGGGCCTTCAACGCAGGCCGCCATGCGGGTACAGGAGGTGTCCGCGACCATGCCACGGACGAGTACGACACCGTCGCCGGCCCTCTTGCCGGTAAGCCTCCTCTTGAGCATTCTGCTCGCGTCATGCGCCGCCGGCCGATCCGGGCCCGCGCCCCAGCCCGGGAAGGAACCGGTGGTGCGCATCGGAGTGGTCGTCGATGCCGGCCAGGTGATGGTCTCCTGCGACGGCCAGGTGCGGGTCTGGCGCCGTGGAAGCGCAGAAGAGGGAATGATCCTTGGCCCCGCGATCCACCTACGCTGCCTGCCGACGCAGATGGCCCCCGCGGTTTGGGCGTCGACCTCGGGCCACAAGACCCTGCCCGAATGGGGGGTGGCGCTTTCCGAGGTCCGGGGCGGGCGGATCGGGGTGTATGCCGAGGAGATCCTGATTGAACCGGTTTCGCCCGGCCTGCTGCTTCGTGTGGACGGGAAAGCCTACCGGGGCGAGGTGATCGTTCGCGTGGCGCGTCCCGGGGAGCTGACCGCGATCAACGTCCTGCACATGGAGGAGTACCTGCGCGGGGTCGTGCCGCCCGAGATAGGATACAATCCGAACCTGCCCCGGGAGGTTCTGCGGGCCCAGGCCATCGCGGCCAGGTCCTATACGCTGTTCTACATGGGCCGGCATGAAAAGCTGGGATTCGATCTCATGGCTACGCCCAGGGATCAAGTCTATGGCGGGCATTCTGCCGAGACCGAGCAGGCTGACGAGGCCATTGGCAGCACCCGGGGCGTGGTGGCCGTCCATCATGGGTGGCCGATCCGGGCCAACTACTGCTCCAGCTGCGGGGGGCGCACCGAGGCCTCCGGCAAGGTGTGGCCCGGCGAGGTGTTTCCGTATCTGCGTCCGATTCGTGATCGTGTGTCCGGATCGGACGACCTCTGTTCGGACAGCCCGCATCATCGTTGGAGAGAGACCTGGGATTGCCGCAGACTGCATGCCTCGATTCTCAAACATCTGCCCGAGGAAGATCCCCGGGCCGTTGACACCCCCCCCACCCGAATCCGGGATCTGGACATCGAGCGGCGTTCGCCGTCAGGTCGCGTCGAGTGCCTGGCCATCCACACCGATACCGAAACCTTCCGCGTGTACGGAGATCGGATCCGGTGGGTGCTGCGCCGGCCCGATACGGGGGGGCCGTTGCGGAGCACGCTGATTCGCGGCCCGCGCCGTTCGGGCAGCGGCAACGAGTGCACGATCACCATCGAGGGCGCCGGGTACGGCCATGGCGTCGGGATGTGCCAGGTCGGAGCGATCCGGTTGGCGCGACTGGGTCGAACCGCGCCCGAGATCCTGCGGCACTACTACCGCAACATTGACCTGGTCCGCTGGTGGTGATGCGCCGCGACAGCGGCTCCGTTCGTCCGTGGCGGCACCCGGCCATGGGCTTGGTCCCCGGCGCGATTTGCGTTGACATCCGCGGGACGGCTCGCGTAGTCTTTTCTGGTTCCTTCCCTGGGGAGCGCCCGCGGGCGCTCCTTTCAGGAGGACATGGGGTCGTAGTTCAGCCTGGTTAGAACGCTGGCCTGTCAAGCCAGAGGTCGCGAGTTCAAATCTCGTCGGCCCCGCAGGACGAAGAAGAGAGCCCTTCGGTCAACAGATCGGGGGGCTCTTGTTTGTCGATGCCCGAAACGTGTATCATAGACTCTGTGTACGCTAGTACATGCAAGAGCATGGGTTCTGCTGTGTTTGGACATACTCCCTGAAAGGACGCTGCCATGAGATTTCCCACGGCCCTGCTGCTCCTCGCGGCCTGTATCTGCCTGCTGGTGTCGGTCGCGCAGGCCGCGCCGCAATCGATCG
>CAYQJL010000084.1:0-13972 GCA_964417675.1 uncultured bacterium
CTGTTGACGCCGATCGCGATGGAGAAGGAGCTGCGCTTCGCGATTCGCGAGGGCGGCCGTACGGTGGGCGCCGGCGTCGTCACCGAGATTGTTGAGTAAACGGGTTCTGATCCGACAAACCGGAAGGGTGGCGTGAGATGGCTTCCAAAAGAGACTTGATCATCCTTGCCTGCACCGAGTGTAAGCGCCGCAATTATACAACACGCAAGAACAAGCGCCTGCATCCGGACCGGGTCGAGTACAAGAAGTACTGCCCGCACGATCGCAAGCACACGATGCACAAAGAGGTTCGCTAGCTGGTCGTGGACGCCGTGTAACCGCAAGAAGTGAGGCCTCTCATGTCGGCATTCGAAAAGACCAAGGATTTCCTGGGCGAGGTGAAGCTCGAGACCAAGAAGATCACGTGGCCCAAGTTCGAGGAACTCAGGGAGTCGACCAAGGTTGTGATCGTGACGGTCTTCGTGATCACGGTCTTCATCTCTATAATGGACCTGTTGGTCGGCAAGGTGCTCAACCTGATCTTGTCCATCGGCTGATCGGTTCGGGTGAACAGAGGATTGGCCCGCGACCGGGGTATTGCCGGCGCGACGGTTTCCCCGGCGGGCGGCCGGTGACACACGATAGGATTGTTGTGACAGAGCAGGAAGATAAGAACAGGCCGGCCGAGCCGGAGGATGGGGCGCGCGAGCGCGCGGACGAGCGTGCGGAGGCCGAAGAAGCCCCGGTGATCGACACCGATGTCGCCGCGGACGCCGCTGCCGCCGCGGACACCGAAGCGGCCGCGGACACCGATGCCGCCGCGGACACCGATGCCGCTCCCGAAGCCGGTTCCGAGGAGAGATCGCGCAAGCGCTGGTATGTCATTCATACGTATTCGGGACACGAGAACAAGGTGAGGGCCAACCTGGAGCGAGCGATCCAGTACGCCAGGGCGCAGGACCGGTTTGGTGAGATCGTGGTTGCCACCGAGGACTACGCGGTCATGAAAGGCGGCAAGAAGCACATCACCAAGCGCAAGACCTTTCCGAGCTACGTCCTGGTTGAGATGGAAATGAGTGATGACATCCGGGCGCTGGTGCAGAACATTCCGGGTGTCACCCACTTCGTGGGAGACAAGAAGCCTACGCCGCTGACCGAGGCCGAGGTGCGCCGGATCCGCGGTGAAGAGGTTCGGGAGACGGGCAAGGTGACGACCGACGTGCCCTTCAAGGTGGGCGAGACGGTCAAGGTCACCGAGGGGCCGTTTGCGGACTTCGTGGGCAGTGTCGATGAAATCAACCCCGAGCGCGGCAAGTTGCGGGTGATGGTGTCCATCTTCGGACGCCCCACCGCGGTCGAGCTCGACATCATGCATGTGACCAGCATATAGAGCCTATAGGCCGGTCACCTGGGCACCGAGGGGAGTCTCTTCAAGATGGCGAAGGAAGTCGTTGGAACCATCAAGCTGCAGTTGGCGGCCGGCAATGCAAACCCGGCCCCGCCGGTGGGTCCGGCCCTGGGTGCGCACCAGGTCAACATCATGGAGTTCTGCAAGGCGTTCAACGCCCGTACGCAGAAGGACGCTGGGTTGATCATTCCCGTCGTGATTTCGGTCTACAAGGACCGCTCCTTCAGTTTCATCACCAAGACCCCGCCGGCCGCGGTCTTGTTGAAGAAGGCCGCCAAGTTGGCCAAGGGTTCGGGTGAACCGAACCGGAACAAGGTGGGCAAGGTCACGGCGCAGCAGGTACAGGAAATCGCTGAACTCAAGATGCCCGATCTGAACGCGGCGTCCGTGGAAGCGGCCATGGAAATGGTGCGCGGCACGGCTCGCAGCATGGGCATCGAGGTGATTGGCTAGTCATGCCCTTCCGCTGGGGTTCACCCGGCGGACCATCCCGGCTCTCTACCTCGGAGCGGGATGAGTTGCACCAGAGGAAGGCCCTTCCGGGCCGAGGTCATATCCATGAAGCACGGGAAGCGTTATTCGAACGCCCTCGAAGCGCGCACCACACTGGCGGCTCCGGATCTTGCCACGGCGATCGACTTCGTCCGTACGAACGCCAAGGCCAAATTCGATGAGACGATCGAGTTGGCCACACGCCTGGGCGTGGATCCGAAGCATGCCGACCAGATGGTGCGCGGTACGGTGACCTTGCCTCACGGCACCGGCAAGACGGTGCGTGTGGCAGTGTTCGCCAAGGGCGAGAAGCTCCTGGAAGCCGAGGCCGCCGGCGCCGATGTGGCCGGCGCCGAAGATCTGGTCGAGAAGGTTCAGGGTGGCATGCTCGACTTCGACCGGGCCATCGCCACCCCGGACATGATGGGCCAGGTCGGCAAGCTCGGCCGGGTGCTCGGGCCCCGCGGTCTGATGCCCAACCCCAAGACCGGCACCGTGACCTTCGACATCGCCAAGGCGGTGCAGGAGGTCAAGGCCGGCAAGATCCAGTTCCGGGTGGACCGGGGCGGCAATCTGCATGTGCCGGTGGGCAAGGCGTCCTTCGAGACGCCCAAGCTGATCGAGAACATCAAGGCCTTCATGACCGAGGTGGTCCGCCTGCGTCCTTCGGCGGCCAAGGGTACCTATGTTCGGAGCATTACCCTGTCGTCGACGATGGGGCCTGGAATCCGGCTGGACGTGGCCGAGATAGCACCGCGGGGCTAGACCTTCGCGGGGATCGCCCGCGAAGCCCGCTTTCCCGGATTCCGGTGCGCCGAGGCCGGCCGCGCGGCGGTTTCAGACCAGACCCGTGCGACCCGCGGCCCGGGGCGGCCCGAATCCCAAAGAGAGGCGATACGCAATGACTCGTGATGAGAAGGTCAAGAAAGTAGCCGAGCTGGAAGAGGTCTTCCAGAATGCCAAGGGCGTGTACCTGGCCGACTACAAGGGGATGACCGTCGAGGTGATCTCCGAGATGCGCAATCGGTGCCGCAAGGAGAACGTGCGCGTCGAGGTCGCCAAGAACACGCTCCTGCGCCGGGCGGCCAAGAGCACGGGCAATGAGGCGATCATCCCCTATCTCGCGGGGCCGACCGCCCTGGTGACCAGTGTCGAGGATGAAGTGACCCCGGCCCGGGTGCTGATCAACTTCGCCAAGGAGTTCAAGCTGCCCGAGGTGCGGGGCGGTCTGGTCGCCGGACAAGCGCTTTCGGCCGAGGACGTCAAGCAGATCTCCGCGCTGCCGTCGAAGAACGAGCTGATCGGATTGTTCGCCCGCCTGATGCAGACACCGCTGACCAACTTCGCGTCGGCGATCACGTCTCCGCTGCGGGATCTGGCGTCCGTGCTCAGTGAACTCGTCAAGCAGCGGGAAGGGAACGCGTAAGCAAGCCGGTGCGGGTGGGCTTGTGGCCGCCCGGCGGACCTCGAACGAGGCACAGCCGGCGGGAGGTCAAGCTTCTCAGGCACACCGCGCGTTGGGCAGCCGAGATACATACAAATCGTGGATATCAAGGGTGCGCCGCCGTCCGGAGAAGGCAGTCCGATCCGGAGGGCAGGCCCGCTACGAGTGGGTAGGGAGGTTCTAGACATGGCCGATGTAACGAAGGAAGCCGTCCTCGAGTGGCTCGAAACTGCCACCATGCTGGACATCAAGGCTCTGGTCGATGGGATCGAGGAGAAGTTTGGTGTGACCGCCGCGGCCCCGATGATGGCGATGGCCGCCGCGCCGGCCGCTGCTGAAGCCGAGGAGGTGCAGACCGAGTTCGACGTCGTCCTGAAGGGGGCCGGCGCGCAGAAGATCCAGGTCATCAAGGTCGTGCGCGAGATCACCAGCCTCGGCCTCAAGGAGGCCAAGGAGCTCGTCGACAGCGCTCCCAAGGCCGTCAAGGAGAAGGTCTCCCGCGAAGAGGCCGACGATCTCAAGGGCCGCCTGACCGACGTCGGCGCCGAAGTCGAGATCAAGTAGCGCCCCACCGCGGGTGGCGTACTCCACGATGCTTACACCCTCCGCGCGGGGCCCCGGCGGGGATCCGCGCGGGGGGAGTAGGTGAGAAAAGGGTAGCATCACCGGGTCCCCCGGAACCTTCGCTCTCGGAAACTGTTAGCGGCAGAGTCCGGGGCGGGAGAGGATCTGTCCTTAGATCAAGCACCTTGCCGAATGCGGGCCGGCGACGGCCCACACATCACGGGGAAGGATCCCGGGAGCCGATCCGAATCGTCCTCATAGCACGGGGGTCAGGTCCCGACTCCGTCAACCTTGCATTGGCCCACTGAGGCCAGAACAGGTGGAGGAACCTTGACTGGTACGGCCGCACTTCCCGTTCGCAGCTTCTCGAAGTTGCTGGATACCTCATTCATTGACATCCCGAACTTGCTGGACATCCAGCTGGTTTCGTTCCAACGGTTCCTTCAGCGCGAGACGCCGCCTGAAGCCCGAGTGAACGAGGGCCTGCAGGAGGTCTTCCACTCCGTGTTTCCGATTGAGGACTCGCGGGGGCTCTTCTGTCTGGAGTTCGTCTCCTTCGACATCGGCGAACCCAAGTACAGCGTGGAGGAATGCCAGGAACGGGATTTGACCTTCTCGGCGCCGTTGAAGGTCAAGCTGCGACTGCGGGTTCGTGAAGAGGTGGATGGCAAGAAGCGCGACAAAGAGATCATGGAGCCCCAGGAAGTCTACCTGGGCGAGATTCCGCTGATCACCGACAAGGGCACCTTCGTCATCAATGGGGCCGAGCGTGTCATCGTCAGCCAGCTGCATCGTTCGCCGGGGGTCTTCTTCGAGAGCACGACGCACCCGAACGGCAAGCGGTTGTACAACGCCCGCATCATTCCGTACCGCGGTTCGTGGGTGGAGTTCAGCATCGATGTCAAGGACATCATGTATGTCCACATCGATCGCAAGCGCAAGCTGCCGGCGACGATTCTGCTCAAGGCGCTCGGCATCGTCACGGACAAGGACATCCTGGATCTGTTTTACGACACCGAGAAGCTTGACCTGGGCGGGATCAAGACGAAGAAGACGCAGCGCCTTGTTCACCGCATCTCGGCCGAAGATATCATCGATCCCGAGACCGGCGAGATTCTCCTCGAGTGCAATCAGGAGATCACCGAGGATGTCCTGAAGCGGCTTGTCAAGATCGAGGCCGAAACGGTCGTCGTCTACGACATTCCGTTGCAGGATGAGGCCGACATCATCCGCAACACGCTGAAGAAGGATGCCTGCGCCAGTGAAGAAGAAGCGCTCGCCCGCATCTACGGCCTGATGCGACCGGGCGAACCGCCGCGCGTCGATACGGCCCGCGACTACCTCAATCGCCTGTTCTTCAGCCCCAAGCGCTATGATCTGGCCCAGGTGGGCCGCTACAAGCTGAACGGCAAGCTGCGCCACGAGGAGCTGCTCGGCGGCAAGCGCCAAATGAAGCGTTACGCCTTCCAGGCGCCGCCCGACGATCTCACGACCCTCTGCAAGGAGGATTTCGCGGCCATCCTGCGCTACCTGCTGATCCTGCGGATCGCGGAGAGCGAAGAGGTCAAGACCTCGGTTCCGATCGAAACCGACGACATCGACCACCTCGGCAACCGCCGCGTGCGCTCGGTCGGCGAGTTGCTGGCCAAGGAATTCAACACCGGCCTGGCCCGCATGGCCCGGATCATCCGCGAGCGGATGTCGCTGCAGGAGCCGGAGCAAGTCAGCGCCTATGACTTCATCAACGCGCGGACGATCTCGGCGGTCGTGCAGAGCTTCTTCGGATCCAGCCAGCTCTCGCAGTTCATGGACCAGACCAATCCGTTGGCCGAACTGACCCATAAGCGGCGCCTCTCGGCTCTGGGACCGGGGGGGCTCACGCGCGACCGTGCCGGGTTCGAGGTGCGCGACGTGCATTACACGCACTACGGCCGCATGTGTCCGATCGAGACGCCGGAGGGACCGAACATCGGCCTGATCTCGTCGCTCTCGACCTATGCACGCGTCAACGACCTGGGCTTCCTCGAGACGCCCTACCGGATCGTGAAGCGCGGCAAGGTGTCCGACGAGATTCAGTTTCTCTCGGCTGACCAGGAAGATGAGGTCATCATCGCGCAGGCCAACGAGCCGCTCGATGACAAGAGCTGCTTCGCCCACAAGACGACCACGGCGCGGTTGAAGGGCGAGGTGCCTTTCGTGAAGGGCGAAGACATCCAGTTCATGGATGTTTCCCCGATTCAAATTGTGAGTCCGGCCGCAGCCCTGATCCCCTTCCTCGAGCATGACGACGCCAACCGCGCGCTGATGGGATCGAACATGCAGCGCCAGGCGGTGCCGCTGCTGAAGACCTCGGCGCCGCTGGTCGGAACCGGGCTGGAAGCCAAGGTGGCCGCGGATTCCGGCGCCTTGATCCTTGCCCGCCGCGGCGGAACCGTCGAGACCGTCACCGGGGAGATGATCGCGGTGCGGTACGAGACCGGGGGCTCTCAGCTGGTCGACTTCACGGACGATTCGGGCCTGGATACCTACACGCTGACGAAGTTCAAGCGCTCGAATCAGGACACCTGCATCAACCAGCGTCCGGTGGTCAAGTTGGGCGAGCACGTCGAAGCCGGCCAGGTCTTGGCCGACGGCCATGCCACGGAAGGCGGCGAACTGGCGCTCGGATTCAATGTGCTGGTCGCCTTCATGCCCTGGCGCGGCTACAACTACGAGGACGCCATCCTGGTCAGCGAGCGGCTCACCAAGACGGACATCTTCACCTCGATTCATATCGAGGAGTTCGAGCTGCAGGTGCGCGACACCAAGCGCGGCGTCGAGGAGATCACGCGCGAGATCCCCAATGTGGGCGAAGAGGCCCTCAAGTATCTCGACGAGGACGGGATCATCCGTGTCGGTGCGCCGGTGCGGGCCGGCGACATTCTGGTCGGCAAGGTGACCCCCAAGGGTGAGACCGATCTGACGCCGGAGGAGCGGCTCCTGCGCGCGATCTTCGGTGACAAGGCGGGGGATGTACGCGATGCCTCCCTGAAGGCGCCCCCGGGCATGGACGGCGTGGTCATCGATGTGAAGGTCTTCTCGCGCAAGGAGAAGGACGAGTCCACCCAGAAGCGTGAGAAGAAGAAGGTCGATCGCATCAAGCGCCAGATCCGCAAGGAAACCCAGATCGTGCGGGAGAACCGCGACGAGGAGTTGCTCACGATTCTGAAGGGCAAGGTCCTGGCCCGGATCAGCTCGGCCAAGACCGGTGAGATCCTCGTGCGGGCCGGTACGAAGGGCAATCCCGAGCGGCTGCGCGAACGCCTCGTCTTCGATGAGCTTCCCTATCGGAGCCAGGTGGCCAAGAGCCCACAGATCAATGATCGGTTCTGGCTGCAGTACGATCTCGCCACCCGGGCCCTCGATCGTCTCGAGCGCCAGGAGGAGAAGGAGGTCGAGAAGATCACCCGGGGCGACGAGCTTCCTCCGGGCGTGGTCAAGCTCGTGAAGGTTTTCGTGGCCAAGAAGCGCAAGCTCTCGGTCGGTGACAAGATGGCCGGGCGCCACGGCAACAAGGGTGTGGTTTCGAAGGTGCTGCCTCAGGAAGACATGCCCTACATGCCCGATGGGACCAGCATCGACATCGTTCTGAATCCACTGGGCGTTCCCTCGCGCATGAACATCGGCCAGGTGCTGGAAACGCATCTTGGATGGGCTGCCGCCAAGACCGGTTTCCGCGCTAAGACGCCGGTGTTCGCCGGCGCCACGGTCACCGAGATCAAGCAGTGCCTGCGGGAAGCCGGCCTGCCCGAGGACGGCAAGATGCAGCTGTACGACGGTCGCTCCGGTGAGCCGTTCCATCACAAGGTCACGGTGGGTTTCATCTACATGCTGAAGCTGAGCCATCTGGTGGATGACAAGATCCACGCCCGCTCGATTGGGCCCTACTCGCTCGTGACGCAACAGCCGCTGGGCGGCAAGGCCCAGTTCGGCGGCCAGCGGTTCGGCGAAATGGAGGTCTGGGCGCTCGAGGCCTACGGCGCGGCGCATACCCTCCAGGAGCTCCTGACGGTCAAGTCCGATGACGTCGAGGGGCGCTCGAAGATCTATGAATCGATCGTCAAGGGAGAGAATCCCCCGGATCCTGGCGTGCCGGAATCGTTCAACGTTCTGGTCAAGGAGCTGAGGAGTCTTTGCCTCGACATTCAGTTTGAGTAGAAGCCCTGGCCGCCGGAGGGCGGCCGCACGCAGGCCGGCCGCGCGGGCAGGAGGAGCCATGCTCCCTGTGCACCCGCCGCCGGGCCGACCCGAGGGATTGCTACTACAAGGAGATCCAGTATGACCGAGTCGACCGAATTCCGCATTCCGAGCCCGGCCGTGGGGCCTCCGTTGCCCACCATGCGCGAGCGGGAGCGGGAAATGCGGCGCAAATTCGACTTCACCAAGATCCGGATTCAACTGGCCTCTCCCGAGACCATCCGCAGTTGGAGTCACGGCGAGGTCACCAAGCCCGAGACGATCAACTACCGCACCTTCCGGCCGGAACGCGACGGCCTCTTCTGTGAACGGATCTTCGGTCCGGTCAAGGATTGGCAATGCGCTTGCGGGCGCTACAAGATGATCCGCTACCGCGGGGTGATCTGCGACAAGTGCGGTGTCGAGGTGACCCGTTCCAGCGTTCGGCGTGAACGCATGGGCCACGTCGAGCTGGCGGTGCCCGTCTCCCATATCTGGTACTTCAAGGGCGTGCCCAGCCGCATCGGCCACCTGCTCGACATGCCTGTGCGGCAGCTCGAGCGGATTCTGTACTACGAGTCCTATGTGATGATCGATCCGGGCAACACGCCCTACAAGTTCAAGGAGCTGATCTCCGAGGACCAGTATCATGAGCTGGCCGAAGACGCGTCCTACAACTTCACCGCGAAGATGGGCGCCGAGGCGATCCGTGACATGCTGCGTTCGATGGACCTGGAGGATCTCTCGCAGGACCTGCGCCAGCGGGCCCGGGTCGAGACCTCGGTGCAACGCAAGAAGGACATCTTGAAGCGCCTGAAGGTCGTCGAGGCCTTCCGCAACAGCGGCAATCTGCCCGACTGGATGATTCTCGAGGTGGTCCCGGTGCTTCCGCCGGATCTACGCCCGCTGGTGCCGCTCGAGGGAGGGCGCTTTGCGACCTCGGATCTCAATGATCTCTACCGCCGCGTGATCAACCGCAACAACCGGCTCAAGCGCCTCATGGAGATCCGTGCTCCGGAGGTCATCCTGCGCAACGAGAAGCGCATGCTGCAGGAAGCTGTCGATGCGCTCTTCGACAACGGCCGCCGAACGCGCGCCGTCCGTGGGCAGGGCAATCGCCCCCTGAAGTCGCTCAGCGACATGCTCAAGGGCAAGCAGGGCCGCTTCCGCCAGAACCTGCTGGGCAAGCGGGTCGATTATTCGGGACGCAGCGTGATTGTGGTCGGCCCCGAACTGGCGATGAACCAGTGCGGCCTGCCGCAGACCATGGCGCTCGAGCTCTTCAAGCCATTCATCATCCGCCAGCTCGAGGATGGTCCGCACCAGATGACGGTCAAGAGCGCCAAGCGCTTCGTGGAGCGTGAGCATCCCGAAGTGTGGGAGGTTCTGAGCGAAATCATCAAGGATCACCCGGTGCTCCTGAACCGCGCCCCCACCCTGCACCGCCTGGGGATTCAGGCGTTTCAGCCTGTGCTGGTCGAGGGCAAGGCGATTCGCATCCATCCGCTGGTCTGCGCGGCGTTCAACGCCGACTTCGACGGCGACCAGATGGCCGTGCATGTGCCGCTCTCCTGGGCGGCCCAGATCGAGTCCCGCGAACTGATGATGTCGACCAACAACATCCTGCTTCCGGCGAACGGGAAGCCGATCGCCACGCCGAGCCAGGACATCGTCCTGGGCTGCAACTACCTCACCAAGTTCCGCGAAGGGGCGTTGGGCGAGGGCAAGATCTTCGGGAGCCCGGAAGAGGTTCTGATGGCCCTCGATCACGAGCAGATCAGGCTGCATGCCCTGATCAAGTGCCGGATCTCCGGGGAGATCATCGAGACCACCGCCGGGCGAATCCTGTTCAATCAGGTGATCCCGGACGAACTGGGTTATGTCAACGACACCTTCAACAAGGGGTCCCTGGGCAAGCTGGTGGCCCGCTGCTATCACGTCCTGGGCAAGGTGCGGACCGCCGAGTTTCTCGACAAGCTCAAGGCGCTGGGCTTCAACTACGCCACGATCGCAGGGATCACCGTCGGCATCGACGACATCGTTGTTCCGGCGAAGAAGCCGGAGATCATCGCGGCGGCGGAGAAGGAAGTCGCCCGTATCAACAAGGAGCACCGCTCCCAGAAGATCTCCGAGCGGGAGCGGCAGAATCGCGTGGTGGAGACCTGGACCCGTGTCCGAAACGAGGTCGAGGAAGTCACCATGGAGGGATTGGCGGAGATCGATCACGGGTTCAACCCGATCTGGATGATGGCCGATTCCGGCGCTCGCGGAAGCCGTGAGCAGATCCGCCAGCTCGCCGGCATGCGCGGGTTGATGGCCAAGCCGCAGAAGCGCCTCACCGGAGGGGCCGGCGAGGTCATCGAGCAGCCGGTCATCCGCAATTTCAAGGAAGGGCTCACGGTACTCGAGTACTTCATCTCGACCCACGGTGCCCGCAAGGGGTTGGCCGACACGGCGCTCAAGACCGCCGATGCCGGCTATCTGACCCGCCGCCTGGTGGACGTGGCGCAGGACGTGATTGTCACGATCCCCGACTGCGGCACGATCCGGGGTATCGAGCGCGGGGCGCTCAAGGATGGCGAGCAGATCGTCGAACCGCTGCATGACCGGGTTCTCGGCCGCGTGTGCGTCGATGATGTCTACGATCCGCAGACCGATGAGCTGATCGCCGAGGCCGGCGGCTTGATCGACGAGGTGATCGCTGAGCGGATCGAGAAGGCCGGGATCGACTCGGTCATGATTCGAAGCGTGTTGACCTGCGAATCGCGGCGCGGTATCTGCGCCAAATGCTACGGGCGGGATCTGTCCGTCGGCGAAATGGTCAGCATGGGCGAGGCCGTGGGCGTCATCGCCGCTCAGAGCATCGGGGAGCCGGGGACGCAGCTTACGCTGCGAACCTTCCACATCGGCGGTACCGCGTCGCTGGTCGTCGAGCAGTCCTCGGTCCGCGCGCGGCGCTCCGCGACGGTCCGTTACAAGGACATGCGCGTCATCGAGCGACATGACAAGGGCAAGATCAACGTCGCCCGCCGGGGTGAAATCGAGCTTCTGGATGACGACGGGCGCATGATCGACCGTTTCCAGCCGGGATACGGGACCAACATTCTGGTCGACGATGGGCAGAAGGTGAAACGCAACGAGGTTCTCTTCGAGTGGGACACCTACAACGTGCCGATCATTTCGACCGTGGCCGGCAAGGTGCGCTTCGTGGACATCAAGGAGAAGGTCACCCTGCGCGATCAGGTTGACGAGACGACCAGCAAGCGCGAGCTGGTGATTGTGGAGGACCGCGAGAAGCGCCTGCACCCGCACATCGACGTGATCCCGACCAAGGGTGGCAAGACCCAACGCTTCGCGGTGCCGACCGGCGCCCGTCTCTCCATCCGCGACGGAGAGCAGGTCAGGCCGGGCGAGGTTCTGGCCACCTTGCGCCGTGCCTCGGGCAAGACCCGCGACATCACAGCCGGTTTGCCGCGCGTCTCCGAGCTCTTCGAGGGACGCCGGCCGAAGGACCAGGCCACGATCAGCGAGATCGACGGTGTGATCAAGCTCGGCAAGCTCACCCGCGGTCTGCGCAAGATCATCGTCGTCACCGAGGACGGGGAGGAAGAACGCGAGTATCTGATCCCGCACGGCAAGCATCTCCATGTGCAGGAGGGCGACTTTGTGCAGGCGGGACAAGCACTTACAGACGGCGCCATCAATCCGCACGATATCCTGCGGGTGCGCGGCATCAAGGAGGTCCAGGAGTATCTCGTGGACCAGATCCAGGAGGTCTATCGCCAACAGGGCGTTCCGATCGATGACAAGCATATCGAGATCATCGTCCGCCAGATGCTCCAGAAGGTGCGGATCGAGGATCCCGGGGACACCCGTTTCCTCGAGGGCGAGATGGTCGACAAGATCATCCTGCGCGCCGAGCAGGAGTCGGTCGTCCAGGAGGGAGGATCGCCTGCGCGCTATACCCCACTCCTGCTTGGAATTACAAAGGCAAGCCTCTCGACGCACAGCTTCGTCTCGGCCGCTTCGTTCCAGGAGACGACCCGGATCCTGACCGAGGCCTCGATCCACGGGAGTGTCGACCCGTTGCGGGGATTGAAGGAAAACGTTGCCATTGGGCAGCTTATCCCCGCCGGAACCGGTCTTCCGGAGTTGAGAAAGCTCAAGTCGATTCCCCTGGATGTCGAGCCTGACGATGAGGAGGAGGAAGACCTCCTCCTGGGGTTCTCCCTGATGGATGGGATGCTGGCCGGAAACAAGGCGGATGAAGAAACGGATGCATCCGATAGTTGACAATGCGAGGCCGGATACGTAGAATCTCCGTTTGTGCGTTGAAATGCCATGTTTCGTCGGCCGGCCTATCGCCGGTCCATGCCGGACGATAAACGCGATCCGTATCTGATCGACAAGGAGTTTTGGGCGTGCCCACTTTGAATCAACTGGTCCGCAGAGGACGCAAGCGCATCGTGACGAAGACCGGGGCCCCGGCACTGAAGGCCTGTCCGCAGAAGCGCGGGGTTTGCACGCGGGTCTATACGACGACGCCGAAGAAGCCGAACTCGGCCATGCGCAAGGTCGCGCGCGTGCGTCTGACCAACGGGATCGAGGTGACGGCCTACATACCGGGGGAGGGGCACAATCTGCAGGAGCACTCGATCGTGCTCATTCGCGGCGGCCGAGTGAAGGATCTTCCGGGTGTGCGCTACCACATCATCCGAGGCGCTCTGGATGCGAGCGGAGTGGACAACCGCCGGCAGAGTCGGTCGAAGTACGGAACCAAGCGGCCCAAGAAGGCTGCCAGCTAGACACGCGCCAGGAACACGAAGGCGAGTCAGACAAGAGCGATACATTTGCTGGGAGGCTAGATTTCGATGCCGAGGCGGGCGAAGATCACGAAGCGAGAGATCCTGCCGGATCCCAAGCACAACAGCGTGCTTGTGACCAAGTTCATCAACTACATCATGCAGGCCGGCAAGAAGAGCACCGCCGAGCGGATTCTGTACAGCTGCATCGACATTCTCGGCAAGCGGACGGGTCAGGAAGGCGTGGCCGTCCTGAAACAGGGCGTCAACAATGTGAAGCCCAACATCGAGGTCAAATCCCGCCGCGTGGGGGGTGCGACCTATCAGGTTCCGGTCGAGGTCAAGCCCGACCGCCGGACGGCGCTGGCGCTGCGGTGGATCATCGGTTTCTCCCAGAACCGTCCGGAGCACACGATGGAAGAGAAGCTGGCCGGTGAACTGCTGGCGGCTTCGAAGAACGAGGGCTCGTCGATCAAGAAGCGTGAGGATACGCACCGGATGGCCGAGGCCAACCGGGCGTTTGCGCACTATCGCTTCTAGGCGGCCGCGCGGGGCGCGGCGCGGCCGGGCCTCGTCGCAGATAGCACGATAGGGGAAGGGATCTCATGGCCGCCGGTCTTTCTTGGCCGGGCGGCGGCAACCTGCGGAGTCACCAGGAGAGCCATCGGCTTCCCGTCAGGGACTTCCGGATCGTATAGGCACATATCGGACCTTGCGTCTCAACCCGCGCCTACGACTCCGCAGCCAGGGTGGCGCGCCACCGCCGATGAGGCGGCTCGCGCGCTGAATCAAGGTCCGGAAAAGCCTGGATGAGCCCTGAGCGGCTCCACCGGCAGAACAGTACAAATCGACGAACGGTCCCCGGACAGGTTTGTCCAGATTGGGTGAGATCTGTCCGTTTCGGGTGGCTTGCGCCCCCGGGAAGTTGGGACGCCGGGAAGAAGTGCGCTTTGAGGAGGGAGCTCGAAGATGAGCAAGGAGAAATTCGAAAGAACCAAGCCCCACGTGAACATCGGGACGATTGGTCACGTGGATCACGGGAAGACGACGCTGACAGCGGCGATCACG
>CAYQJL010000085.1:0-27275 GCA_964417675.1 uncultured bacterium
CCGCTACCAATGATCAAACTGCGCGAGCCGGGATGCCGTTCACGAAACGCCCCGACCCGGCCGCGGGGCGTGGGCGTCCGCTCTTGACCTCGAGGGCCCACAGCCGGTCCCCCGCTCGCACGACGAAATCCACCTCGTGCTTGCGGTGGCGCCAATAGGATACCTCGTAGGCCAGCCCTTGCAGATGGTTCAGCAGATGTGCTCCCACCGCGTTCTCCACCCACCGTCCCCACAGGTCCGCATCGTGCCGGGCCTCGTCGAATGTGCGAAGGCTGGGAGCGCTGATCAGCGCGTTGTTCCAAAGCACGAGCTTGGGGCTGGATCCGCGGCTACGGGCCCCGCCCGCCGAGTGCTGCTCGAGGCCGGAGACCAGGAAGGCGGTCTCCAGGAAACGTAAGCAGTGCGCGAGCGTCGTCGTGTTGCCGGCGTCCTGGAGTTGTCCCAGCATCTTGTTATACGACAGGATCTGGGCTGGGAAGCGGGTCGCGAGGCCAAAGAGATTGCGCAGGAGCGCCGGCTTGGGGATCCGCCGTATTGCGACAGAACAGTTGTAGCGCATTTCATTCGCCGGGAACGGACCGCAAGCCCGTCCCCGGCCGGACGAATCGTTCTCAGAACGTGCGTTCTGCCGCCGCTTGATCCTCCTGGGCCTGCCAGGCGTGGATCTGACCGGCAAACTGCTGGGCCATTGCCTCCAGGTCGATGGGGGGCGCATCCACAATGGCCGCCCGCGGAAGGATGCGTTCCAGGCTCACCGCCGCCCGCGTGTACGTGCTGTCACTTGCCAAAGCCTGGCGGTAGGCAGACACGGCCGCGGCCGGATGGCCCAACCGCTCGAGAGCCACGCCCAGATTGTTGTGAAAGACGGCCACGTCTCCCGCCAACCGTGTTGCCTGGGAGAGCGGTTGTACGGCCTCGAGGAAGCGTTCCTCCTCGATCAGAATGAGCCCCATGTTATTCATGGCCCAGACATCGTCGGGGCGAAGTGTGAGAACGCGCTTGTACACTGACAGCGCCTGATCCGCCAGCCCAAGATTGTGCAACGATCGCGCCAGGACCCGCTGGGCTTCGGCGTCGTCGGGGGCGAGCACAGTCGCGCGAACGGCGGCCCGGTGCGCCTCGCTCGGCCGGCGCGCATCCAGGCACACACGCGCCAGGTTGACGTGGGCCCGCGTCATGTCCGGACGAATCGCGGCCGCCTCGCTCAGGGCCTCGGCCGCGGCGACATGCTCACCGCGCTTCCAGTGGGCCAGCCCGAGCATGTAATGGCCCCAGGCGCTGCGTGGCGTTGTGCGCACGTGGGCCGCGAAGCCGCAAACGGCCTCGTCGTAGTTGCCCTGGCGATACAGCGCCTCGGCTTCCCGATAGGTGGGCGCCGGTGAATTCGCATCCGGGGACTCGACCCGCGGCGCGGCCGGGCGCGAAGCTCCCGCGGCGGCCGGCGGCGAAGGTGGGTTCAGATCCGCGCGGCCGGCCGGCAGCGCGGCCACGGTCGCCTCGCTTGCGTTGAGATCGGACGGTGCCGGTGCGGGCGGCGGCGATGGCGGGGGCGTTTCCGCGCGGAGACGGGCTCCATCGCTGGCGTGGAAATCCTCGGTTCCGCAACCGAGCGGACCCGCTGCCAGGAACAGGCCCCCCAGGAGAGCCAGGACCGCGCCGACGATGGAAAGAGCGCACCGCTGGCCGCGGGCATGGTGGCGATCGTGCGTCCCTTGATTGGCATTCATCTTCCTCCTCCTTCTTCCCTCTTGTTCGCCCGCTCGGGGCGGGGGTGAATCATGACGTTGGCGGCCGGATCGGCCGCACCCGGGATAGGGCAAGAAGAGGGCCGAAACCCACTCCACCGCGCGCCGAGTGGAGAAAGATGAAGCAAGCTCTTTCCTGAAAGGGAGTTGAAGGAAAAGCGCCGTGGGAGCGAATTGGAAGGGACGGGGATGTGTGTGTCCCCGCCTACACAGGAGAGCGTGGGCGGGCCGACACGGCGGGGCCGCTCAGACCGTGCACCGGACCATGGAACGACTCGCAAAGTGGTGCGCTTCGCCGTCCCATCCGATGCCTGCCTGAGCCGCCCGCGCCTGTCGTGGAGAGTGGCCGGATCGGGAGATGGCCTTCCCAGGTTGTGTTCGATCACTTCCCGATCCGCGCTTCTCCGCCGGGCCGAGGCCCGGCGCTGGAGCCGTGCGTACGCATTCGCCCCGCGGCGGGAGCGGATTCCCCTGCCGATGGCGCAGGACGGCGCGTGCCTGCGAATCCCTCGCGCCCGGAGCGGGCCAGTGCACGCCGGCCCTATGGTCAGGTGCATCCGCCGAGGCAGAAACGCACCCATCCGCTCAAACCATCACTGTCGAAACAACCCCCCGGACAACCACATGAGACGACAAGTCGATAGGCTTATCTTCCGCAGCATGCATGGGTGGCGCATGGCGACCTGGCATCGTCTCAGACTGGTACCTGGTGAAGTCTCGGTCGGTAGCTCCGTCCTTACTTCCTATGTTGTGCTCGGCACTGATGGCCTGGCGAGAAACTGGAACCAAACAGAAAGCCCTGTGGACGGTTCCATTCCTGTCTTTCGGAGGTTTTCGGCCAACCTTTAGCACAAAGTGCGGCCGAGCGGCGTCCGCGGGTGATTTCGTGGGTATGGATCGGGGATGATTCGGTAGGGGGGGTTGGCTCCCGAACGGGGATCGCCCGGCAAGGAAATCAGCAAGAAGACCATATGCCGGAACAGACCGCGGAACAGACCTCGGAACAGACCGGCGGGACAGACCGGCGGGATCAGGAGCGGCGGCATCAGGAGCGGCGGATCCCATGCCGCCGCATGATCTTGAGCAAGCTTGAATGGTCCGCCAATCCCAGGGCCTTGGCGGTACGGGTGATCTGCCAATCGTGGCGGACCAGGGCGGCCAGAACGATGGCGCGCTCGGCCGACATCTTCTGATCCCTGAGGGTCCCCGCGCCCTCGACGGCCGAATCGTTCGCGACCGAATCCGCTGCGACCGAGTCCGCCGCGACCGAGTCCACCGCGACCGAGTGCGCCGCGACCGAGTGCGCCGCGACCGGGTGCGCCGCGGTCGAACCGTTCGCGATCACGGCCGCCGTGATCTCCGGCGGCAGATGCTCGCAAGTGACCAGCTCCCCTTCGCAGTGGATCACCATGCGGGCCACGGCGTTGCGCAACTCGCGCACGTTGTTGCGCGCCCAATCGTAGCCTCGAAGCCGCCCGAGCGCCCGCTCGTCGAATCGCTTGGGCCGGCGGCCGTACTCCTCGCAGATCTGGGCGAGAAAGTGCCCGGCCAAGAGGGGAATGTCCGCCGGCCGCTCGCGCAGCGGCGGCACCCGGATGACATGCATGTTGACCCGGTAGAGAAGATCCTCGCGGAAGCGACCGGCCTGCACATCCCGGGCGAGATCGCGATGCGTGGCCGCCAGCACGCGGGTATCGACCGGCAGCTGCTGGGTGGCTCCGACCCGCAGGACCTTCTTCTCCTCCAGCACGCGCAGCAGCTTGGCCTGCGCCGCGGCGGGCAGCTCTCCGATCTCATCGAGAAAAAGGGTGCCTTCGCTCACCGTCTCGAACGCCCCGCGAACGACTCGGGTTGCACCGGTGAAGGCCCCCGCCTCGTGGCCGAACAGCTGGCTCTCGATGAGATCTTCCGGCAGGGCCGCGCAGTTGACCGGCAAGAACTTGTGCGCCGCGCGCGGGCTCTGCCGGTGAAGCTCACGCGCCACGAGCTCCTTGCCGGTGCCGCTCTCGCCCACGATCAACACCGGCGCGGGCAGGGGCGCCAGCCGGGCGATCTGCCGGCGCAGCGCATCCATGGGGGGGCTTTCGCCCAGCAGTGTGCGCTCGCCGCCCAGGCGTTTCTTGAGAGAGCGATTCTCCTCGGCCAACTGGTGCGCGCTGAGCGCGTTTTCGATCTCGCGCACTACCCGCTCCATCGGCTCCGCCTTGTCGATGAAGCTGTAGGCGCCCAGCTTGATCGCGCGCACGCAGCGCTCGTAGTTCCCCGTCCCGGTGTACACGATCACCGGCAGCCGAATCTGTTCCTGCCGCAGCCGCTTCAAGAGCGCGAACCCATCCATGCCCGGCATCTCCAGGTCCAGGATCAGGCCGTCGACCGGTTGGTCGCGCAGGGCGGCCAGCGCCTGTTCCCCGCTGGTGGCGGTCACGGTCTCATAGCCGCCCAGACGCTTCAGATCGTAGGCGTATTGCTCGCAGAACGCTGGGATGTCATCCACGATGAGAATCAGGCTCATCGGGCCTCCTCTTCCTTTGATGCGGCGGGCCGGTCGGACCGCGCGCATCCGGCGGCCGGACCGCGGGCTTGCGCCGGCCTCCCCGCGCTGGTGGCGCTCGGAAGCCACAGCACGAAGCGGGCGCCTCCCTCGGCGGCATGGTCGGCCTGAATCGTGCCGCCGGCGTCGGAGACCAGCCGGCGCACGATGCTCAAGCCCAGGCCGCTGCCCTGGGCCTTGGTCGTGAAGAAGTCCTCGAAGATGCTGGCGCGGATCTCCGCCGGAATGCCGGGGCCGGAATCGTGCACCACCACTCCGACGCCGGCCTCCCCCGCCTCGCCGACCTCCGCCCGTGTCCACACCCGCACGCGCCCGCCGGATGCCCCCAGGCTGTCCAATGCGTTGCGCAGCAGGTTCTCGATGATCCGGCGCAGGGCCACCGTGTCGATGGCGACATGGCCCGCCGCGGGATCCAGGCTCAGATCGACCCGGATGTTCGGCGGGGGGCCCATCGATTGCACAGCCTGCTGTACAACCTCGTTGCAACGACAATGGCTGTGCCGGGGACGCGAGGAAATGCGGGCATAGTTCGCGGCCAGATCCTCCAGGTAGGCAATGCTGGCCTCGATGACCGGCCGGCGTTCCTCCAAGACGCGGGCGACCGATTGAGGCTCGCGCGGCAGCAGATCGGTCAGGTGCCGGAACACGTTGCGAATCGGAATCAGCCCGTTCTTGACATCGTGGTTCACCTGGCGGGCCATCTCCCCCAGCGTGGCGCGGTGTTCCACCTCGCGCAGACGGCGCGCGCTGGTGCGCAGGCGGGCCATCATCTGATCCAGGACCCGCGCCAGAACCCCCACCTCGTCATCCCGTCGGCTGGAGAAGCGGGCATCCAGCGTCTCGAGGTCGATTCGGCTGGATCGGCGGGCCAATTCCGCCAGCGGCCGGCTGATCTGGCGTGAGAGCCACACGGCCAGTAGCAGACTGCCCACCGCCAGCACACCAACGATGACAAAGAGCCATTGCCGGAACCCGCGCAGGAGCTCATCGAGCGGCGCGAGCGGATAATGAAGCTCCAGGGCGCAGGCGCTCCGTCGATACTCGCCGGCCTCCTCGACCCACAGCGGCAATTCGATCGAGCGGTGGATGGCCGGCCGGCCGTCGGCGGAACGCCCCCCGTCCGCTGCCCGGGCGATCATCCCCAGATCCTCCGGGAGCCGCAGCCGAATCTCGAGATCCGGATCGCGGGCCGCACGGCGCATCTGTCGCGGGCCAAGCTCGGCGCCCCCGATCAGATAGAGGGTCCGATCCGCGATGCGCAGCGAATCAATCCGCACCTGCGCCAGGAAGGGGCCTTCTTGCCGCAAAGCGGCCACCAGGGTCGCGGGCCGCGTCCGCAAGAGCGCAACGAGGCCCGGCTGTTGGGAGCCGTACATGCTCCAGTGATGCCCGCAGCTCAGGATCTCGCCCCGTTCATCCTGGAACTGCAGCATGTCCAGGCCGAGCAGATGCATGGCTCGAACGGCCCGGTCGCGCAGGGCGGTGGCCGCCGCCGCATCGCGGCCCTGGAGACCCATGCGAAACCGGTTGTCATCGAGCAGCTCCTCCCGGATCGCCGCCAGCCGCTCGGCCACGAACAGGTCGCGGGCGGCCAGGTCGTCTCGAATGACCTCGACCATGCCGGCGACCCGCTGGTGATACTGACGCGTGAAGCGCTCGTGCATCCAATGACTCACGAACTGGCCCAGCAGCACGAGTGGAAGAAGCACCAGAAGGGCGGTCGCCACCAGGATCCGTACGCGCAGCGTCATGGCCGATCACCCGCATCCTGCCAGCCGGCGGCCTCGAACCGCAGACCGCCGTCCCAGTCCAACCCGATCTGCACCAGGCCCCGCCGCACGATCAGATGCGGGCGCGTGGCCGCCAGGGGAAAGGCACAGTCGTGTTCCCAGGCCCCATGATAGACGCGGTCGATCGCGCAGACATACCCGAGCTCCTCGCCCCGCACGAGCAGCTCCGTGAAGGCCTGCGGTTGCACAGCGGGTGCGATCGGCGCGGGAGCCCCGGCCTCCGGACGCAGGCGCTGCCGCAACGATGCAAACTCCTCTCCGTACCGATCGATCAGCCGGCCGTGATCCCAATGGAGCAGGACGGCCAAGCGACCCGCGATGCGGGCCGCGTCGCCGTCGCCGGCCGGATAGAGCACCCGCGGAGGATCCCCCGCGGCGACCGCCGGGGACCTCGTCCAGAAGGGCAGCCGGCGGCCCTCCCAGTAGACCGCCGGCGGCGTCCCCGCACCGCCGGGCCGCCGCATGCGCGTCTCGGCCTCCGCATCGGCCCAGCTGTACAGCGTGTCCCCGCCCATCCAGGCGAAGCTGGAGGCGGCCCGCGCGTCCGATAGCATCACCTCCTCGGCCAGTTCCCTGCGCAGGGCCTCCGACACCCGCGGTTCCCTCCGCAGACTGCCGCGGGGCAGCGGATCGCTGCTGTACAAGAGCGCATCCGGACACACGGCCGGGGCCAGGAACAGATACAGCCGGTCCCACGGAAGAGGACGGCGCGCATAGGCCGGGAGCTCATCGCACAGCGCCAGGACCGTGCGGTCACGGACCAGAAGCAGATCGATGTCGCCGCTCAGGAGATCCCGTGGGTCGCGCTCTGGATCCACAATGAAATGCAGCGCGGATCGGCGGATCTCGGCCCGGTGCGGCCAGACGCGCGGCCGATCGTCGCGCTGCGCCGGAACCAGCACCAGGTCGGCGTCCGGCTCGGGATCGATCCGGTAGGGACCGCTGCCCAGCGGCCACGCAAGCCCGGCCCGCGGCTTGGCCACCGCCAGGGCCGGGTGCGCGAAGATGGCCGGGAGGTCCTCGACCTCCTTGCTGAGCGTCACGCTGAAGGTCTCGCTCTGACCCTCCTCCGGCCAGGGCAGCGACTCGATCCAGTCCCAGGGGTGCGACTCGCCCCGTGCCAGGGCGCGGGCGTGAGCACTGACCCAGGCGGCGCGCACATCCTGGGCGCGCAGCGGCGTGCCATCCGAGAAGGTCGCTCCGGAACGCAACCTGAAGGTCCAGGTGCGCGCGTCATCGCGCCGCCAGCCGGATGCCAGCGCCGGCCGTAGCTGGCCGCTCGCAGCGATGCGAACCATCGTCTCGTAGAGCTGGCGAAACACAAGGCGCTCGCCATCGTTGCGCGGAACGGGCGCGTGCGCCGGGTTCACCGGTTCGTGGAGCCCGATCCGGATCGGATCCCAGCGCTGCGGCTGGCCGGCGAACAGGTACGGCTCCTCGCGCCCGCTCGCGGTGTAGGGCCCCGGCGGGGAGGGCGGAGCGCATCCGCCAAGCCAGGGGAGCAGCCCCACAACGGCCGCGCACAGAACGCAGGGGAACGGCACACGGCGCTTGTGTCGACGCGCCGCCCGTGCCCGGAAGCGGCGGCCGGTGAGGACCGGCCACCCCCGCGGGCGGGCCTTTCCGGCGGGATCGCTCATCTTCGCGCTCCGTGGCATGACGCCCCAGGTCCCGTGCGGCCTCCCTGTCCACCCGGAGGCCCGGCTATCGAACGCGCCCCCAGCCGAGCACCGGATGGGGCGCATTGACCACCTCCGGATGCCACAGGGTCAGTTCCGCGCTGCCGCTGGTGAGATGGCCGGCCGCCTCGAAGCCTTGCATGAACGAGTGGTCCATGTTGCCGACCTCGTAGCGCCACGCGCCGAACCGGCCGCGGGAGAGAATGTCGCAGGCATACAGCTCGGTCAGCAGGTGGTTCAGAATCGCGTCGCGGCCCCGCGAGGGAATCGGATAGCTTCTCTCGACGCGATAGGACCAGCTGTGCACGACCTCGCCGGCGTTCTCGATCAGGCCCGCGGCCACCAGGCCGGCGATCGTGTCGGCGACCACCCGCTGCGCCGCCACCGGCTTCTCGGGCGACTCGGACACCTCGCACATCAGAGACCAGTGCTCGCCGATGTCGTCGACATTGTTGGGACTGTAGAGGCTGAAGTGCGTCACCCGGTAGAAGGGGCAGTTGTCCTCCGGGAAGTACATCCAACATTTGCTCTTCAACGACTCGGGCGCCATGCCTTTGAGACCCACACCCACAATGTAGGTCGAGCTGTACAGGAGCTCCTCGGCCGCCGCGATCCATTCCGGGCGGCCGCTGGCCCGCGTCAGGAGATCCAGCGGCATGGTCGAGATCAGCGCCGCGTAATCGTGCGAGGAACCGTCGGTCAGGCGGACCTTGCGCGCGGATGTATCGATGGCGGCCACTTCCCTGCCGAGCTGAATCCGATCCTGCGGCAAACGCGCGGCCAGGGCGCGCCAGATCGCACCGGTTCCGCCGTGACGGGGAAAGCGGAACATGTTGTTCGGCCCCCAGCCGCAGTCGTCGGTCCCCAGGATCAGGTTGCGCACGACCCGCACCGGATCGGGCACCGACACGCGGTCGGCGATCCATCCGGCATCCATCATGGCAGGAGGATAGGCCCACACCTTGAAATTGTAGGGGCGCATGAAGAGATCGGCGATCCCATCCCCGAAGACCTGCTCGATGAAATCCCCGAAGTCGGCGAACGGCGGTCGCGGGTCGGCCAGCTTCGCGCGAATGAGTCCCTCCGCGCAGCGGGCGGCCTCCGCGGGCGGCAGGCGGTGGATGTTGTTCTGGAACGGATAGGGCACCCAGCGATCGAACAGACGGATCCAGCTCTCGCGCTCATGCTCGATCCAGCCCATGTCGCCGAGCAGCTCATCGTAAAGACGGCTGACGAGATCATAGTGCGAGAACGCCACATGGCCACCGAGGTCCCAGGTGTACCCCTTCTCATCCGTGAAGCTGGCGGCCAGGCCGCCGACGTAGGGCTCACGCTCGAAGAGCATCCAATCCGGGTGCCCGCAACGATCGAGCAGGTACGCGGCCCCAAGACCCGCGGGTCCGCCGCCAATGATGATGATCGGACCGTTTGCCGCGCGTGGACCTAGGCTCAAAGCGGCCTTCCTTTCCCTGGCTCCCTCTCCCGGCCTCCGCGCCAGACACCGCGGGCCTCGTGTGCTAGACACCCGGACGCCGCGAGGGTTCCTTTGGGAGCGTTGCGGCGCCGGACCGATAGCAAACCCGTTGTCTGGCAAGCAATTAGAGCACGAGTCTCCCATGAAGAGATCGGTGGAGGCAAGCGGGATCTGATTTGGGACGCAACGGGAGCCGGGCCGCGACGGCGCGCCGCGAGGCTCAACCGGCGGCAGGTGCGGGCGGCCGGCCGCTGCGGCCGAAGCGGACCGCCACCAGCGCCAAGGTGCCGGCCAGGACGTAGTCGATGTATTGCATGAACCTGCCCAGCAGCCCCACGGCTGCGCCGTGGGGTGAGCCCACCTGCTCGAACAGGAAGGAGAACGCTCCCTCGGTGATGCCGATCCCGCCGGGGGTGAGCGGCACGACATTGAGCACCATGGCCAGCGGGTCGAGCGCCAGATGGGCAAGCGGTGTGACCGTGTCCTGGAGCAGTATCCCGGCCAGGATGTAGGTCACGATGACCATCCCGTGATTGAGCAGCGAGATCAGCACGGCCAGGGTGCACAGCCGGGAATCGCGCAGGCTGTGGTGCAACGCGGCGGCCAGATTGCGCAGCCGCTCGGGGGTCCGGAGCGCGAGCCGCTGCATCCAACCGGAGCGGGCCAGCCGGGCGGATCCGGCCAGCACGGACAGCACGGTCATGCCCAGAACCACCAGCGGGGCGATCCAGAAGACGGTGCGTCCCGCGGGCAACAGCCCGGCGGCCACGGCGCCCACCCAGGCCACGGTTCCGACCAGAAACAGCGAATACAATCCCAGGAAACGATCCACCAGCACGGCCGCCACAGCCCGGCCGCGCGCGCCGGGGGAATCGCCGAATAGGTAGACCGCCTTGACGGCATCGCCGCTGACCAGGCCGGGAAGGATGGCCCCGAAGAAGGATCCGATCAGGGTCAGGCCCAGCGCGCGGGTGTAGGGCACCCGGAGCTGCTGGCGGGCCAGCAGCCATCGGAGGCGCACGGCCAGCAGGAGCTGTCCGGCGAACACGCCGGCCGCGCCCAGCAGAACGAAGAGCAGGACCCGGCCGGAGCGCCCCAGCCCCAGCACGAGATCGGCATCCAGGCGGTCCGAACGAATCAGCCATCCGACCAGGACGGCCGCCAGCCCGACCCTGATCAGGAAGGTCAGCGCCCGCCGGGCCAGCGGCGTGCGGGCCGGCGGTGTGCGGGCCGGCGGCGTAGGCGCCGGCGGCGCGGGGGCGGCGGATTCCGTGGGCCGGGCCGTCACGAGCGGGTCACGTCCAGGGTCGGGCGGCACCACAGCGTCTGCCAGAAGGCCCGCATGACCGACTTCCAGAGCTTCCACTTGACGATCGAGACCGTGCCCGTGCGCCGATGCTCGTGCGGAACCGGGTGATTGTAGATGCGCAACCCCGCGCGCGCCACCGCGCCGGAGATGATCACATTCGGCGCGAAGGTGTCGGTGGGAATCTGCAGAATGATCCGCTCCAGCAAGCGGGCTCGCATAAGACGATAGGGCGTGTTGACATCCTCGACGCCCTGTCCAAAGAGCACACCCACCACCGCGCGCGAGCAGGCGCTGATCAAGCGCCGGGCGCTGTTCTGTTCCCGGCCGACCCGCGCGCCGAAGAGGGCGTCATAATCGCCGCGTCTCTCCCAGAGAGCCGAGAAGTGGCCCGGTTTCATCTCATCGTCGCTGTCACACTGGAACACCCACTCGCCCAGTTTCACGGCCCTGTGATAGCCGACCAGAATGGTGGGACCGTGGCCGCTATTGGTCTTGTCAATGACTTCGACCTTCTCATCGTCGTCGAATGCCGCCAGCGCACCGGCGGTATCGTCCCGCGAGCCATCGTTGAGGATGAGCATGTGAAAGTCGATGTTCAGGCGCGTGAACTGGTCGCGCCAGCCGCGCACCACATCGGCAATGCACGCTTCCTCATTGTACACGGGCATCACCAGGACCAATTCGTGTGCCATGGGCTCCTCGCTTGGTTCGCCGCCTTCCCGGCCCTACCTGTCACGGCCGGATCCGGGCAAGCCCCCGTCGCGATCCGGCGCGAGAGCGGGCGGCGCGACCCGATAGACCCGCATGTTTCCCCGCTCCCAGACCAGCTCGCTCATGACGCTGTGCGCCAGGCGGCTCCAGGCGCGGTCGGGGTCGGTCACATCCGGACGGTGCAGGACCAGGAGAAAGGCACCCTGCCGTTGCACCCACCCCTGGACCTCGTCGGCCGGCCATTGATCCCCCAGGACCAGCGCGGGATGACCCTTGGAATCATCGGCCGCCAGGGGCGCGTTCCTGTCGACAATCTGGCCTCCATAGAGCCGCAGGGCCTTGGGATAGGCGGTCCACACCCACGGAAGGTCGCGGAATTCCCGGAGTTGGCCGCGCAGGGCCGCCACGACTTCCCGGTAGGGATCCTTGCCGAACGCCGGATCGAACCGCTGCCGGCCGGAGGATAGCAGAAAGACCGCGATCAGGGCGGCAAAAGCCGTCGCCGCCAGCCAGCCCGGGCGCCCGCGGCGCCCGCGGGCGGGTGCCTCCACCGGCAGGATCCACCGCGCCAGTCCGATCCAGATCAACGGCCAGGCGAACAGGAAATGGCGGCCCCAGATCGAGGCCGGCATGGCGAGCGCCACCGCGATCAGCAGCCAGGCGCCGGCCTTGCCTCCCCAGATCAGGCCGGCCAGGCGGGCGTCCGACCCCAGACGCCGCCACTCCCGGCCCAGGTGAAGCGCCACGAGCATCCAGGCCAGGATCCCGAGTGCCAGGGTCGGATAAGCCTCCCGCAGGGCGACCGCCGGGCCCGCCTCCCGCAGCAGGTTGCGCGGCAGCCCCAATCCTCCAAACCCGGCCCACTCGTAGATCGCGAAACCCAGATTGCTCAGCGTGAAGGGCTGCCGCATCCCGCCGTGGCCCTGCTGCAAGGTCCACAGGAAGTAGACCAGCAGGGCGGCCAGCCCCACGGCCAGCGCCGTGAGCATCGCGCGTTGGCCGCGGAGGAATCCTCCCGCGGCCCGGGCCAAGCCCGGCGCGCTGAGCTTCCAGCGCACCAGGGCGTAGATCGCCAGGGCCGGCACGAGGAAGAGGTTGAGCATGCTGATCGCAACACAGGCCCAGACGGCGAGTCCGCCGAGCCAGGCATGCCGCCGGCGCGCGGGGCGGCCGGCCAGGTGCGCTGCGAGCAGGCATTCGAGGCCGTAGAGCGCCAGGGCGCTGGTGGCCATCGTCATGATGTAGGGCCGCGCCTCATTCATCTGCTGGCAGACCAGCGGGGCCGCGAGCAACAGCACCGCCACCCGCCGGCCACCGTGGCGCGCCAGCAGAAGCAGGACCGCGGCCACCAGCAGACCCATCCACGGCAGGTTGGCGCATCGCAGGCTCAGCTCCCCGGCCCCAAAGACCCGCGCCCACACCCACATGTAGTGCGCGTAGAGCGGCATCTGCATCTCCGATCCGGTGGTCGCCAGGGAATCCCAAAAGCGGCTCCAGGTGGGTTGGGCCGCGAAGGTCGCGGTGGTCACCTCGTCGGTCCAGAAACTCTCGGCGCTGATCGAGAGCATCAGCACCGCCACGGTCGCCAGAACGGCCGCAATCTCGGCGCGCCCCAGCGGCGCCCGGTTGTCAGCATGTGGCTGCATATCGGCCAGCAACTCCCCTGGCAGCGTCCGTCAGGCGGATCGAAGGCGGTTCCCCTCGGCCGCGGCCGAGTCTAGTCCCGCGGGTGAAGAGCGGTCCAGGGCAATCCCCCGGGGCGCAATCTTCCGCTACCCATTCCCGCGGTCGGCGCGCTATGCTGCGCGCGTACAATAATACACTTCCCATGCCGGGACCATCCTTCAAACGGGAGGAAACTCCATGCGCCACGGCTGCGCCGTACCGATGTCGACCCCCGCCCTGTCCCGATCGATCCGGCCGTTCGTCGGGTGTCTCCTGATCGCCGGACTCCTCCTGCCGGCCGGCGCGCTGCTGGATGCCGGTCAGGCGGCCGAGATCGCGCCGCTCAGCGAGCAGACCCGGGAGATCGTTCTCGACAACGGTCTCCGGATCCTGGTGCTCGAGCGGGATGTCTCGCCGACCTTCGCGGCCTACTACCAGTTCAATGTCGGCGGCGCGATGGATCCGAAGGACAAGAGCGGCATTGCTCATCTGCTCGAGCATATGATGTTCAAGGGCAACGAGAGGATCGGCACGCTCGATCGCGCGCGCGAAGTGAAGATCATGGAGCGCCTGCAACAGCTCTGGGGTGAGCTCTACCGGGAACTCGACCTGCAGAGCGATCCGTTCCGCGAGACGGATGCCGCCAGGGTTGCGGCGCTGCGGGCGCAGATCGACGAACTGACCCATGAGCACAAGACGATCATCGTCAAGAACGAGTACAACGAGATCATGACCCGCGCGGGCGGCACCGGCATGAACGCCAGCACCGGCAATGATGTCACCAACTACTACCTGCAGCTTCCCGTCAACCAACTCGAGTTGTGGTTCCAGATGGAGAGCGACCGGTTGCTGAGGCCGGTCTTTCGCGAGTTCTACTCCGAGCGCGACGTGGTGCACGAAGAGCGCCGCCAGCGCACCGACAACGAGGCCAGGGGCCTGGCCTGGGAGGCGCTCGGCAGCCTCATGTTCAAGGCCCATCCCTATGGGCGCCCGATCATCGGCTGGCCCGGGGACATCCTGCGCTACGATCGCCGCGATGCCGAGGAGTACTTCCGCACGTACTACTCACCCGGCAATTGCATCATGGTGCTGGTGGGCGATGTGGATACCGGCGAGGTCCGGCGCCTGGCCAAGAAGTACTTCGGATCCTGGAAGCGCCAGGCGCTGCCCCGCCTGCATGTCACGGCCGAGCTCGAGCCGCGCGGCGAGCGACGGGAGATCGTCGGCTTCGATGCCGAACCGATGCTCCTGATGGGATACCTCACCGTTCCCGCCGGCCATCCCGATCAACCGGCCCTCGATCTGCTCGGGCGCATCCTGGGCGGCATGGCCAGCTCGCGCCTCGATCGGGCGCTGGTGCAGGACGCGCGGATGGCGGTCGGCGTCTCGGCCTACAACGGCAGCCAGCGATACGCCGGCAGCTTCACGATCAACGCCCGTCCCAGGCGCGGGCACGATCTTGCCGAGCTCGAGGAACTGATCCGGGCTGAGATCGCGCGGGTTCAGGATGCCGGCGTGTCCGCAGAGGAGCTCGCCCGGGCCAAGGTGGCCACCCAGGTGCGCCGGGTGCGGCGCATGCAGTCGAACATGTCACTGGCCAGAACCATCGGCCGCACCGTGGGACAGACCGGCGATCTGGGCTACCTGGAAACCCAGGCGGCGCTCGAGATGGCCGTCACCTCGGCTGACATCCAGCGCGTGGCGGCCGCCTATCTCCAGCCCGCGCGGGTCTGTGTCGTCGAAGTGCAACGTCCAGCGCAAGACCGCGCCGTGCTCTCCGGGACCCGCAGCGACGGGCCGAACGGACGCGACGGACGCGGCGGGCGTGGCGGCGCGCAGGGAGCGGGAAGCGCGTACGGTGCCGCCGGGGCCGGCAGCGAGGCCGCGCATGCGCGCGGTGCCCCGGCCGGCCCGCGCGGCGCGCGCCACTCCGCGGCCTTCGAACGGATGCTGGCCATGATCGACGAGGCCACGCCGGTAAAGATCGCCGTGCCGGTGGTGGGACGGGATGTCGAACGCGTCGAGCTGCCGTGCGGCGTGACGGTCTACATCGCCGAGGATCACACTCTGCCCTCGGTCTCGATGGATCTGCGCTTTCTGGGCGGCTCGAACAGCCTTCCGGTCGAGACGCTGGCCGCCTTCGGCCTGGCGCGCGACCTCTTGTCACAGGGCGGCACGGCCTCGCTGAGTCCCCGGGAGCTCGAGGAACGGATCGACGAGTTGGGCATGAGCTTCTCGCTCTGGATGGGCGAGACCGAATGCGGCGCGCGGTTCTGGTCGCTCAGCGAGAACTTCGACGAGGCCTTCGCGCTGGCCACCGAGATCCTGCAGCAGCCCCGGCTCGATGGCGACCGGCTCGCGGTCCTGAAGGGCCAGAGGATCGAGAGCCTGCGCCGGCGCTACGACAGTCCGCGTTCGGGAAACCATGCCTTGACCCGTCACGTGCTGCACGGGGATCACCCGCGCCTGGGCTATGAGGTGAGCAAGGGCCAGATCGAGGCCGTTACGGTCGAAGACATCCGCGGCCTGGCCGAGGCCTGTCTCGGATCCGGGAACCTGTTCGTGACGGTCGTGGGGGCCTTCGAACGGGACGCGATGCTGGCAACCTTGCAGAACGCCTTCGCCGGCTGGAACCGCGCCGCCCGGGGAGAGCGCGTGTGGATCACCCGCCCGCCGGCCGTCAAGCCGGGCGTCTTCCTGCTGGAGAAAGACATCCCGCAACCGGCCATCACCATCACCCAAGAGCTGCCCGTCGACCGCACCCGGCCGCCGAGGGAACATGCCGCCCTCGAGATTCTCAATGAGATTCTGGGCGCCAGCGGCTTCCGGTCGCGCCTCATGGAGCGCCTGCGCTCGGATGAAGGATTGACCTACGGCATTCGCTCGAGTCTACAGCACCAGAGCCGGCCGGATGTGCCCGGGGGGCTCTCGATCCGCTATCAGACCAAGTCCGAGTCCGTGCTCTACTCGATCCACAGCGTGATGGAGGAGTATCACAAGATCTTCGCGGAGAGTGTGTCCGACGCCGAGATCCGCGAGCAGATCCAGTCCTGGCGCAATCGTTTCATCTTCCTGTTCGAGAACGGCTTCTACAGCGCGACGCGGCTCATGGGCCATGAGCTCGACGACCGGCCGTACGAGTTCGACCACCTGCAGCTGGCCGAGATTCAATCGGTCACGGCCGCAGACGTGCAGGCGGTCGCCCGGAAATATCTCGATCCGGCCCAGGTCACGATCACGATCTTCGGCTCAATCCCGGCGCAGGATGAGGCGGTCCTCGCCGAGCAATTCGGCCTGGTCAAGCTCGCCAAGGAGGACGTGTTCACGGGCGGATTCTAGCCGCAGCCGGATTGCGTGCGGGACCTGGGCGCCCGGACGATGACAGGGGTATCGCCAATGGACCATGCTCTGCGGGGACTCGTCGCGATCTACCACCAGGTCGCCCGCACATATGAATTGGTCAACCATGTTCTCACCTTCGGCCTCGATGTCCGCTGGAGGCGCCGCGCGGCGCGCCTGGCGGTCATCGAACGACCCGTTCGCTGTCTCGATGTGTGCAGCGGGACCGCTGAAATGGCCGCCGAGGTTGCCCGTCTGCGTCCGTACCCGGCCCGTGTGGTGGCCGCGGATCTGAGTGTGGACATGCTGCGCGAGGGACAGCGGAAACGGGCGCGGCCCGGTCTCGAGTTCTCCCTGGCCGAGGCCGAACGCCTGCCCTTCGCGGAGGCCTCCTTCGATCTGGTCACGATCTCCTTCGCCACCCGCAACATCCATCGCGATCGCGACAGCCTGATGACCTGCTTGCGCGAGTTTCACCGGGTGTTGCGGCCCGGCGGCATCTTCCTGAACCTGGAGACGAGCCAACCGCACAACCGCCTCTGGCGCGGGCTGTTTCATTTCTATGTCCGCCTGGCCGTGCGGCCCGTGGGCCGGATCCTATCCGGATCGCGTTCTGGGTATGCCTATCTCGCCCACACCATTCCCCGATTCTACGGCGAGCGCGATCTGACCGCTCTGCTGGAGGAGTGCGGCTTCGCAACCGTGACGGCGCAGAGCATGCTTGGCGGCATCGCGGCGATTCACCTGGCCCGCAAGCAACTGCCCCTGCGCTGATGTCGGACGCTTCCCGCACGGCCGCGGGATTCCATCCCGGAAGGCCTCCCGCCGCCGCTTGCGGGTTGTCATCCTGATCGATCTGCGTTTTACTCTGGGCCGCCGGCCCGTCGGCCGCATCCCATGGAGCGCATCCCCGCGGGCGATGAGGAGAGTTTGAGATTCATGACCCTTGCACAGGTCCACCGATGCCGCTCCAGATGCATCCCACTGTTGCTGCTGAGCGGTTTGCTGGCCGCGAGCCTTCATGGGCTGGGCGCCCCGGCCGGCGCCGCGGATGACCATCGCCCGGCCGCCGCCCCCATCTCCTCCGCCGCGGATGACCATCAGCCGGCTGGCGCCCCCATCTCCTCCGCCGCGGAAATCGCCTATCCGCCCTTTTCGATTGTGGATGATCAGGGACAAGCAGGGGGATTCTCCGTCGAACTGCTGCGCAGCGCCCTGCGCGCGATGGGCCGCGAGGTTTCCTTTCGGACCGGCACCTGGAACGAGGTCCGCGATTGGCTGGAACAGGGCGACATCGAAGCGCTGCCCCTGGTCGGCCGGACCCCGGAACGGGAAGCGATCTTCGATTTCAGCGTGCCCTACATGTCTCTGCATGGCGCGCTCGTAGTGCGCGGGAGTGTTGATGACATCCACGGCCTCGACGATCTTGTGGGCAAGTCTGTCGCGGTCATGGCCGGAGACAACGCCGAGGAGTTCCTGCGGCGCAAGGAGCGTGGGATCGAGATCCTCACGACCCCCACCTTCGAGGCCGCGCTGCAGAATCTGGCCGACGGCCTTTGCGATGCCGTTCTCATGCAGCGGTTGGTGGCTGTGCGTCTCCTCCAGGAGACCGGGCATTGGAACCTGCAGATCATCAACCGCCCGGTGGAAGGATTCCGGCAGGATTTCTGCTTCGCCGTACGGGAGGGCGACCGGGAAACGTTGGCCCTGCTCAATGAGGGGCTCGCCCTGGTGATCGCCGACGGCACCTACCGGCACCTTCATGCCCGCTGGTTTGCCGCCCTGACCTTGCCCGCCCGGGAGAGGATCGTGGTCGGCGGCGATCACAGCTTCCCGCCCTTCGAGTTCCTGGACAAGGACGGCCGGCCGGCCGGCTACAATGTCGATCTCATGCGGGCCATCGCCCGGGAAGTCGGCCTGGACATCGAGATCCGCCTGGGGCCCTGGGCCGAGATCCGGCGGCAGCTGGCCGAAGGCGCCATCGACGCCATTCAGGGAATGCTCTATTCCCCGGAGCGCGACCTGGAGTTCGACTTCACCCAGCCGCACATGATCGCCCACTACGTTGCGGTGGCGCGCCGGGGCGAGGGGGCTCCGCCGGCCAGGGTGGAGGACCTGTCCGGCAAGCGCATCGTTGTGCAGGATGGCGACATCATGCATGACTTCGCGGTCGAGCACGGCTTGGGAGCCAACCTGGTCACCACGGATTCCCAGGAGGATGCCCTGCGGCAGCTTTCACAGGGCAAGCACGACTGCGCCTTGGTCGCACGATTGACCGCCCTCTACTGGATCCGCACGCTGGGCTGGGACAACCTCCAGGTCAGCCGGCAGCCGCTGCTTGCCCCGGAGTACTGCTTCGCCGTGCCGCAGGATCACCGGGCCCTCCTGGCCCGACTCAGCGACGGCCTGCAGGTCCTCGAGCAGACCGGGGAGTACAGGCGCGTGCGCGAGAAGTGGGTGGGTGTCTACGAGGAATCGTCCCCGCGCCTCTTTCGCGTCTTGCGCTACCTGGTGGCCGGCTCCGCGCTGCTGCTGATTCTCCTGCTGGCATCCGTTCTGTGGACCCGTTCCCTCCGCCGGCAGGTCGCCCGGCGTACCGCACAGCTGCAGGAGAGCGAGCGCAAGTACCGCCACCTGGCCGACAATTCCCTGGACATCATCTGGACGATGAACCTCGACCTGGTCTCCACCTACGTCAATCAGGCCTCGCAGCGCCTCCTGGGCTATGCTCCCGATGAATTCATCGGAAGCGGGCTCGCGGATCACTTCCCTCCGGAAGAACTCGATCGAATGAAGCGGCTCATCGCGGCGGAGATCGCCAAGGGCCCCGCCAGCCGCGGAGCGATCGTCGAAACCACGATGTTCAGGAAGGACCGAAGCCTGCTTCCGGTCGAGATCCATGGGGTCTTGATCCTCGACGAACAGGGCCGGCCGGAGAGCCTTCAGGGCATTACCCGCGACATCTCCGAACGCGTCGCCGCGGAAGCCAGGCACAAGGCGCTGGAGCAGCAGCTCGCCCAGGCTCAACGATTGGAGTCGGTGGGCCGCCTCGCCGGGGGTGTGGCGCATGACTACAACAACATGCTCAGTGTCATCATCGGGTATGCGGACATGGCTCTCCACAAGGTGGATCTCGAACATCCCCTGCGGTCCGACCTCGAGGAGATTCTCAAGGCGGCGCGCCGGTCCGCCGACATCACCCGGCAGTTGCTGGCCTTTGCCCGGCAACAGACGATCGACCCGAAGATCCTCGATCTGAACTCCACGGTGGCCAGCATGCTGACGATGCTCAGGCGCCTGATCGGCGAGCAGATCGATCTGGCCTGGATGCCCGCATCCCAGGTATGGCCGCTCAAGGTGGATCCCTCTCAGATCGATCAGATTCTGGCCAATCTATGCGTGAACGCCCGGGACGCCATCGAGGGCGTCGGCCAGATCACGATCGAGACCGCCAACCGCACCTTCGACAACGACTACTGCGCCGACCATCAAGGCTTCCTGCCCGGCGATTTCGTCATGCTGGCGGTGAGCGACAGTGGTGCCGGCATGGATGCCGAGACCCTCGCCAAGGTCTTCGAGCCCTTCTTCACCACGAAGGAGATGGGCAAGGGCACGGGCCTGGGACTCGCGACGGTCTATGGCATCGCGAAGCAGAATCATGGGTTCGTCAACATCTACAGCGAACCGGGCAGAGGCACCACCATCAAGATCTACCTTCCCCGGCATGCAGGCCAATCGGCCGAGATCTCCCCGGGCAGTGCCGCCGAAACGCCCCAGGGATCCGGAGAGACGATTCTGCTGGTGGAGGACGAGCCTTCCATGCTCGAGCTGGGCCAGAGGATGCTCGCAGGTCTGGGCTATCGGGTTCTGGCCGCGGCGGCCCCAGGGCAAGCCCGGCGCATGGCAGAGTCCCACAGCGGCGACCTGCACCTGTTGATCACCGATGTGATCATGCCCGAAATGAACGGAAGGGATCTGGCGGCGACGTTGACCTCCCTGCGCCCCGATCTGAAGGTTCTGTTCATGTCCGGCTACACGGCCAATGTCATCGCTCATCGCGCCGTGCTGGACGACGGCGTCCATTTCATTCAGAAGCCGTTCTCGCGGGACGATCTGGCCGCCAAGGTGTGGCGGGGTCTCCATGACGGGGACCAGCAACTCCCGGACGCATGATCCGGCGGCATGCCCGGCGGAGAGCGTCTTCAGCCGAATGCGTCTTCAGCCGAATGCGTCTCCAGCCAAATGCGTCTCCAGCCGAATGCGTCTCCAGCCGAATGCGACTCCAGCCGAATGCGACTCCAGCCAAGAGCGCATCCGGCGGAGAGCGTGCATTCCGCCGACCTACGCCCACAGATGCTCATACTTGTGGCCGCTGCCCGTGTTGAACAGGACGACGCGCTCGCGCGCATCGATCCAGCCGCTGTTCAACAACGCCTGCAGGGCGGCCACGGTCGCGCCGCCCTCGGGGCTGGCGAAGATGCCCTGGGTCCGGCCGATCAGGTTCGCGCCCTGCAGCATGGCGGCGTCCGGCACCGCGATCGCCGTCCCCCGGCTCTCCCGCAGCACGCTCAAGATCAGGAAGTCACCGACGGCGGCCGGCACACGGAGGCCGTCGGCGATGGTCTCCGGCGCGGGCCACGGTTGCGCCGCGTCGGCCCCGGCCTGGAATGCTGTGACCATCGGGGCGCACCCGGTGGATTGGACCACCACCATGCGGGGGCGCCGGCCTCCGATCCAGCCCATCTGCTCCATTTCGTCGAAGGCCTTCCACATGCCGATCAGTCCCGTGCCGCCCCCGGTCGGATACAGGATCACGTCGGGAAGCACCCAGCCGAACCGCTCGGCGATCTCGTAGCCCATGGTCTTCTTGCCCTCGATGCGATAGGGCTCTTTGAGGGTGGACATATCGAAGCGGCCGTGGGTGCGAACCCCCTCGGCGGCGGCGCGACCGCAGTCGGTGATCACGCCGTCCACCATCTCCACCTCGGCCCCCAGGGCGCGGCACTCGGAGACAAACGGACGAGGGACATCCCGCGGCATGAACACGAAGGCGGGCAGGCCGGCCAGCGAAGCATAGGCGCTCATGGCCCCGGCGGCATTGCCGGCCGAAGGGATCGACAGGACCGCCGCCCCGAGTTCGAGCGCCCGCGACACGGCGACGCACAGCCCGCGCGCCTTGAACGATCCGGTGGGGTTGACCCCTTCATCCTTGATCCACAGGTCCGCGCAACCCACGGCCGCTCCCAGGCGTTCGGCCGGCAGCAGGGGCGTGCCGCCCTCGCCCAGCGTGAGGCGGAAGGAGGGATTGCGCACCGGCAGCATCTCCGCATAGCGCCAGAGCCCGGGCGAACGCCCGGCCAGCTCCGTGCGCCACGCGAAGGCACGTTCGCGGTCAATCCTGTAGCGGGCCAGAAGCGGCTTCCCGCACGCCGGACAGAGATTCCAGATCCGCTCGGGATCGTACTGCTCCGCACAGGCCCCGCACTCCAGGTGAGACAGCCAGCTCATTGGCTACTTCAGCAACAGGACCGGCCGGGTCGAATGAACCGCACCCCCCAGTCTGAGTTGCAGCAGATACACCCCGGCAGGCAACCCGCCGGTTCCGTGGGCGGAGGTCGCAAGGGCCACATCGCCATCGCGACCCACGGGCAGCGCCGCGACCTCGCGGCCCGTGGCGGCATACAGGTGAACCCGCGCCCCGGACCAGTCCGCCTCGGGGCCGGCGGCCGTGGATGGGTTGCAAGCCCAGGACAAACGCATGCGCCCGCTGGTGGGATTGGGGTGGGCTTCCAGACGCAGGCCGGCCCTCGCGCGTGGATCGCGCGCGGGCTGCTCCCATGCCAGGCCGGACGCGTCGGTAGGCTGAATCGAAAACGGCTCGCTGATGGCCGCGACAGCCTCACCGGCCTGACGCAGGGTCACGCGCAGGCGGGCGTTCTCGGTTGCGGCCTGGGGCACGATCCACTGATGGCATCCGCTGTCCGGGCGCCCTTCGACAATGGAGCTCCAGGGCCCCTGCTCGCCGTAGATCGACAGCTCGATGTCAATCTCCGCCGGTTCGGTTCCGATCTGCGCGGCCAACCAGCGGATCTCCTCCGCGGTGCCGCCCAGCCACATCCGGGCGCGACCGGGAGCGGTTACGCGGACGAAGCGCTCGGTGGGGACCGTGTCCTCGCGCAGCACATACAGGTGATTCTGATAACTCGGCCAGCTGCCTTCCTCCTGTACAAGCACGATATCCGGGCGGCCATTGTGGTCGATATCCCCGCCGCAGGCAAAGGCGGCCGTATCGATCGCCGGATGGATCATCTGTGAACCGGCGGCCGTCCATTGGCCGGTGCCGTCCCCCAGCCAGCAAGACAACTGCCCATCGCCCAGGGCGATGACATCGGTGAATCCGTCGGCATTCAGATCCGCCAGCTGGGTCATCTCATAGCCGCCCGAGGCCGGCAAGCCGTCGGATCGTTCTTCCCAGTGATCCGTCCGCCAGACATAAACGCGAACAGCGCCCGAGAGTACAAACGCCAGATCATCGCAGCCGTCTTGGTCCACATCGCCCAGGCTGATGCCGCCAAGCCCGATGCCGCCGGAGCCGGGCAGGCCCTGGTCGCCGGCCACGAAGTTGCCCGTGCCGTCGCCCAGGAAGATCGTTCCGTACTGGTAGCTGGCGGCCACATCCGCGTGCCCATCTCCATTGACATCCCCGAAGTAGAGGTGGGAACGCGCATTCCCGCCGGTCAACGCCCAGGTCTGCGTCCAGGTGCCGTCGGTGTTGTTGCGATACATGTGAACGCCGTTGCTGGCGCCCATGGAATTCGAGGCCAGGTCCAGGTATCCGTCATGATCGAAGTCCGCCAGGTCGGTGGCGAACATGCCCCAGCTCTCGCCGTTGCCGGCCAGGCCGTCGTCCCAGGGCGTCCAGTTCATCCCGGATCCGTCACCGAGCGCCACCTCGATGAGCTGATCCCCGAAGTCATTGGAGGAATAGTTGTGGTGCATGCCGTAGCCTACATCCAGATGACCGTCCAGATTGACATCACCCACCGCGATGCCGCCGTACCCGAAGTAGCCCTCCATGTGGATCGTCCAGCCGCCGGTCCCGTCGCCGAAATAGACCATGATCCCATGCTGCGTGGTGCCGACGTAGGGACTCCCGTGGTCCCCGATGCTGAGGATATCCACATGTCCATCCTGGTCGATGTCCGCGAAGCACAATCCCGTGTCGCCGCCATCCCAGGCGGGAAACTCCGCGCCGACCGGGGTTGCATCCACGTACTGCAGCCCGAACGCGGGCGTTGCGGCCCAGATGATCGTGAGCAGCCATGCGGTCAGCATGGTGCGGCAGGCGCCGAATGCCTTCATGGAAGACCTCCTTGGGGATGCCGAGAAGCAGTGCCGTCAACACTCGATTCTAACGGATGTCCGCCGGCGCTCACAAGCCGCGACTCCGGCTTACGACGCCGCGCGGCGCCGCTCCCCCCCCTTGCGGCCATCCTCCTTCATTTCCGATAGCTTTGGTGTACAATCGGGCACCCAGTGCGATGCGTACCCAGGAGGACCCCATGACCACACGAACGGAACATGACAGCCTTGGTGAACTCGAAGTCCCGGCGGAGGCCTACTACGGCATCCAAACCCTCCGCGCCCTGAAGAACTTCCCCATCACGGGGATTCCCATTTCGCGCTACCCCGCCATGGTGCGGGCCCTGGGGGCCATCAAGCAGGCCGCCGCCCTGGCCAACGCCGACCTGGGACAACTCGAGAAGCCCATTGCCGAGGCCATCGTGAGGGCCTGCGAGGAAGTCTGCTCCGGAACGCTCGATGAGCACTTCGTGGTCGACGTCATCCAGGGCGGGGCCGGGACCTCCACCAATATGAACGCCAACGAGGTCGTCGCCAACCGCGCCCTGGAATTCCTGGGCCACCCCCGCGGGGCCTACGCCTACTGCCATCCCAACAACCATGTCAATCTGAGCCAATCGACCAACGACGTGGTTCCCACGGCCATCAAGGTGGCGGCCATCTGGAAGATCCGCAGCCTCCGCGATGCCCTGGGTGCGCTTCAGGACGCCTTCGCCGTGAAGGGCGAGCAGTTCAAGGACGTCCTCAAGATGGGGCGGACCCAACTCCAGGACGCTGTCCCCATGACCCTTGGCCAGGAGTTCATCGCGTTCTCCGTAACCATCGGCGAGGATGTGGAACGGCTCAAGGAGGCCACGCGCCTGCTGCACGAGGTCAACCTGGGCGCCACCGCCATCGGGACCGGGGTGAATACCGTGGAGGGATACGCCGATCGCGTACGGGCCAGGCTCGCGGAAGTCACGGGCATGAGCGTGCTCACCGCACCGAACCTGGTGGAGGCCACCTCCGACCCCGGGGCCTTCGTCCAGCTCGCAGGCGTCCTGAAGCGAATCGCCGTGAAGCTTTCCAAGATCTGCAATGACCTCCGGCTGCTCTCGATGGGTCCTCGAGCGGGACTGGGCGAGATCTGCCTGCCACCCATGCAGCCCGGTTCCACCATCATGCCCGGCAAGGTGAACCCGGTCATTCCCGAGATGGTCAACCAGGTCTGCTTTCAGGTCATCGGAAACGATGTGACCATCACCATGGCGGCCGAGGCGGGCCAGCTCCAGCTCAATGCCTTCCTCCCGGTTGTGGGCTTCAACCTCTTTCAGTCCATCCAGAGCCTCGACAACGCCGCCACGGTCCTACGCAAGCGATGCGTAACGGGCATCGAGGCCAACGATGAGCGCTGTCGCGACTTCGTGGAGGCCTCCATCGGCATCGTGACCGCCCTGGTGCCGCACATCGGCTACGAGGCCGCTGCCAGTATTGCCAAGGAAGCCCTGACATCCGGCCGCCGCGTGCGGGACATCACCCTGGAGCGGGGCATCCTGAACGAGGAGCAACTGGACGACATCCTCGACCCGCGCAAGATGACCCGACCCAGGGCACTCAAGGCGAGGTGAGCCGGGCTGGTATGCCCCCGTGGCTGCGGTACAATGGGCGCCGCTCACTCACCATAAGGAGGCTTGGCCGTGGACTCACAACTCAAGATTCTCATGGTGGACGCGTCCACCGGCTACTACCGTGTCCAACGGCATGAGTTGGGCCGCTTCTTCGGCCCGGTGGATGCCGGACTCCATCTCTCCGGGCAGCACAACAGCCTCAACATCGGCGCCGGCATCCTGGCCGGCTCGATCTTCCCCGGCTCGAATCGCCTCATCTTCAGCGGCTTCTCGCCGTGCTGGGGCGGATTCTACATCTCATCGATGGGCGGCGCGGCCCTGGTCTTCGACAATCTCGGGCTCAACGTGGTCTCGATCGTCGGACGGGCCTCCGTACCCTCGGCACTCTATCTCAATCGCGTCCATGGCGAGGAGATCCAGGTCGAGATCGTCCCGCTCGACCATGCCCGCGTGTGGCGCAGCGGACGGCAGGGCGTCTACGCCGTGATGCAACACCTGCTCGATCGCTTCGGCGAGCGCTACGAGAGCGACCCGCGGATCCTGGCCGTGGGCCCGGCCGCGGAGAGCAGCGACAGCGGCGCGATCGCCTCGGCGCCGATCAAGAAGGGCCAGGTGACCTTCGTCGATACCTGGGCCGGCCGCGGTGGTCTGGGATCGAAGCTCTTTCAGGAGCATGGACTGGTCGGCATCATCTATGGAGGCACATTCGCCGACGAGGATTTCCGCGACCGGCGGGTCGCCGACGCCTGGTTCGAGCAACGCTACCAGCAGCGCCTGGCGGCCAAGGATCTGCAGGCCACCATGAAGTATCGCTTCGATCCGCAGTTCGGCACCGGCGGCACCTTCGGCGTCAACTACGCCACCCTCGGCGGCCGCGTCATCGCGTTCAACTACCGGTCGATCTACTGGTCGGAGGAGGACCGCCTCGCGCTGCACAAGAACCTGATTGTCGATCATTACCTCAAGCAGTTCAATCAGGAGACAATCGAGCCCAAGCATCAGAAGACCTGCGGCGAACCGTGCAGCGCGGTGTGCAAGAAGATGCGTGGGGAGTACAAGAAGGATTACGAGCCGTACCAGACCCTGGGGCCGCTCTGCGGGATCTTTGATCAGCGCGCCGCGGAACGGCTCAACCACAAGGCCGACACCTACGGCTTCGACGCCATCTCGATCGGTGGGGTTCTCGCCTGGCTGATGGACAACCTGGCCGAGGGCGATCTCCCTCCCGCGGCCTTCGGCCTGACTGACCGCCCGGTGTTCGAACCGCGCGGGTTTCGCGTGGAAGCTGATTCCGCGCACAACGGTGCGATCGCCGGCCAGCTCCTCGACGGCCTCGTCGAACGCCGAGGCCTCCTCGATCTCTCCAGCGGAGCCCGCGCGCTGGCTCGCCGCCTGTCTCGTGAGTACGGCCGGCAGGTCCTGGACCGCTTCGTCTACTGCTCCTTCGGACGGCGCGGATGGATGGTCCCGAATCAGTACTGGACACCCGGGGTGCTCTCACCGATGGCCATCATGGGCAAGTACTACATGTACTACGGCAACGACTTCTTCCCGCCGCGAGAACTCGGCCGTCGCAATGCGAAACGCATGACCGCCGAACTCCTGCTCGACACGCTGGGCACCTGCCGCTTCCACCGCGCCTGGGCCGAGGAGATGCTGCCCGAGGTGGTCGATTCCCTCTGGTCTCTGAAGGACGCGTTGTTGCGCACCATGGAGATCACTGCCAGCCACATCAACAGCCGCAACGCCTCGGTCTTCTGGGAATCCAAGCGCAACACGGATTTCGTGAAGACCTTCCTGCTGCGCAAGCGGGACGTCGACGGGGATCACAGCACCGCGCTCGAGAACTGGATCAATCGTTTCCAGGCCGATCCCCGCGAGGCCGGCCTGGACTTCTGGTTCGAGATGCAGAAGGGCATTCACGAATCGCTGCAGGAGTTTTAGGGCTCTATCCGGATTCTGCAAAGCGTTTTAGGGGGAAGAAGTCGAACGGTCATAGGCCCGCCCTCCTTCTGCGTGTGACTTAAAAGGAAGCGCGTAGAA
>CAYQJL010000086.1:0-19902 GCA_964417675.1 uncultured bacterium
ATGACGAGTGGCTGCATGTCCGGGCGTCGGGAACCGAGCCGATCGTGCGCGTGATGGCCGAGGCCGGCAGCGAACCGAACGCCCGGGCGCGCGTCGAACAGGTGCTGGCAGAGGCCGGCCGTCCGGATGCCGCGACCTGATCCGGAGGCGCCCGTCAAGGCGCCGCGATGATGCCAGGAGTGTGCATTGCAGGGGGAATGGTGGTACGGTAGGCGATGGTAGCAGCATGCGATAGGGAGGAGGTGCGCAATGAAGAAGGCGATCTCGACCGACAAGGCGCCGGCGGCGATTGGGCCTTACAGCCAGGGCGTGACGACTTCGGCAGGGACCTTGCTTTTTACGGCCGGGCAGCTCGGGATGGATCCGGAGAGCGGCCAGATCGTTCCCGGGGGCATCGCGGCCGAGTGTGAACGAGCGCTGCAGAATCTGAAGCATGTGCTCGAGGCCGGGGGATCCAGCATGGACCAGGTCCTGAAGGTGACCGTGTTCCTGGCCTCGATGGAGGAGTTTGCCGTGATGAATGAGATCTATCAGAGCTACTTCGGCTCGCCCTATCCGGCGCGTAGCGCCTTCCAGGTGGCGCAGCTGCCCAAGGGCGGGCGCGTGGAGATCGAAGCCGTGGCACGGGTGGGTTGAGAGGTTCCATGAATTGGATGAGTCGACAGCTGGAACGAATCGTGGGGTATGAGCCGGTCGGATCGTGGCGGGTCTACCGCCTCGATCCGCGGCGCCGGCGGGGAAACAGCCTGCCGGAACGGGTCCCGGTGCCCAAGACCGCCTGGAAGGAGTGGGGACGCAAGCAGCGGCCCGAGCGCCTCTCGCACGCGCAGGTGGCCGGGTACGCGCGCGAGTTCATCGACCGGCATCCGCAGCACCCTCTGAGCGCACAGCTGCGCGCCCTGGTGAAGAAGGCTCCCCTGGCGGCCAAGGTGGAGGAGGCGCTGGGCAGGCAGGCTTGGGACGAGGCCGAGGCTCTTCTGCAACAGGTCACGAAGATCGACCCGGCCGACCAGCGGGCGCGGTTGCTCATGGGGCTCTGCCTGCTCGAGCGCGGCGAGGTCGCCGCGGCCCAAGAACTGGCGGTCGAACTCGGGGCGGCCATGAGCGCAGAGCCGGACTTTCATCTGCTGCGCGGCCGCATCGCCGAGCGCCAGGGCGAGCTCGATCAGGCCCGCGAGTGCTACCGGCAGGCGCTGGCGCTCCAGGGGGATCATCCCGTCGTTCTGGAGCGGATGGCGGCGCTCGGTGAGATGGTGGAGGTCTACCTCGGAGATCTTGACAACATGGAGCGGGCCTTCGTCCCGCGCGAGGCCTACGAGAAGGTGATCATCGAGAGCTGGGAGAACGAGCCGCGTGAGATCGGCTTCTTTCTGGAACGATCGGAATTCCACTTGCGCAACGCTCAGCCGAGCCTGGCCCTGGCGGCGGCGGATCACGCGCTCGAGGCGGCCGCGGGTCCCGGGGCAGCACAGATTCCCGCGCTGGCCGCGCGCACGCGGGCTTTGATTGCCCTCGAGAGATTCAGCGAGGCCGCCGCGGCGCTGGCGCAGTTGCAGGCTTTGGATCCGGAAGGAGAAGCCACCCTGGCATGTCGCGGCCAGCTCCTGTGGTTCACCGATCGGCGCGCGGAAGCGGCCGAGATCATACGGCGGGCCATTGCCGCGAATCCCAACCGGATGGAGAATCTGAACCTGTTCCTGGACGCCGACTTCCCGCGTGTCGGTTCTGACCGACTCGATGACCTCAAGTCACTTGCGAAGACATTCCCGCAATCATGGGCTGTTGCAGGCATTACAGCTACGCTGGCCATGGCGCAGGGTGACTGGAACAAGGGGGCCGCGCTGGCGGTCGAGGCGGCATCCCTGGGAGCCTCGGATGAGCTGCTCATCGAGCTGACCGGACGGATGGGGCGCCAGGGCCTGCACCAGGAGGTGGGGAAGCTGGTGGCCTGGGCGGGAGGATGGGGGCGTTTTCGGGAGTCCCATCCCATGTTGCGCTGCAATCTGGCTGCCTCTCTCCTCAGGAACGGGGAGGAAGAGGCCGCGCGGACCTTGTACGGGTCGGTCGTCGATGACGGCGACGCGCACCCGGAGATTCGGATGCGCGCCCGTCGGGCGCTCGATCAGCCGACGGCCCCGAACGAACGTTGACAGGCGGGCCTGGTTTCCTTATTCTGTTGTCCGCTTTCTAGTTACGTATGCGGGAGCGAATGGGTCCTGGTGGGCTCCCGGGCCTTCAAAGCCTGTGTTGGGCGTCATGCACGTCCAGGGTGGGTTCGATTCCCACACGTTCCCGCCAGCTTCTGAGGGGTGGCTCGCAGGGTCGTTCGACGGCACGCAGTCACCCCTCACGATTGAGGGCGCGTATTTGCGCAGAGCCATGATCATCGTGATGTTCCTGGTCGCGCTCCTGGCGACGAGCCTGACGGTTCCAGGGGCTGCCCCGGAGCCGGTGACGCCGGACCCGGAGGATGTCCCCGCGACGTTCGGGCCGGCGCCTCAGGATCCGCGCTCCGATCTGACGGCGGGAACCGACTCACTCGCACGGGCCGAGGATGAACTGGCCAAGGATGGGCTGGCCGAGGATGAACTGGCCGAGGATGGGCTGGCCGAGGATGGGCTGGCCGAGGATGAACTGGCCGGGGGCTTGGCGGCGCCCACCTGGGTGGCGCTGCGTTCGCTGATGGTACCCGGATGGGGCCAGGCCAAGAATGGCATGTGGTGGAAAGCGCTGATCGTGGCAGGCATCGAGGGGGCGATGATCGAACGGCTCTACTTCGAGGATCGCCGCGTGCATGTGTACCGGCAGAAGAAGTATGACTATCCGGGGCAGACGGAGTACTACGAGCGCAAGGAACAGCGCCACAAGGGCCACCGCCGTGACTTCATTTGGTGGACCAGCCTGTTCGTGATCCTCTCGATGGGGGATGCCTTCGTCGACGCCCACCTGAAGTCGTTCGACGTTCATTTGGAAGGGTCACCGGCGCCCGCGGACGTGACCGATGGTGAGGCAAACAGCCTGTCCCTGCGCCTGGCCGTGGCGTGGGGCTGGTAGGCTAGAGGCGGCGGACACAAGCATGACGAAGGCTCGCGCGCGAATTCGCAATTTCTGCATCATCGCCCACGTCGATCATGGGAAATCGACGCTGGCCGATCGTATCCTCGACCAGACCGGGGCGGTGCCCAAGGCCCAGATGCGGGAGCAGGTGCTGGATGACATGGATCTCGAGCGCGAGCGCGGCATCACCATCAAGGCCCACGCCATCACCTTCGACTACCAGGCGCCCGACGGGCAGCGCTATCGGCTGAATCTGATCGATACGCCCGGGCACGTCGACTTCAGCTACGAGGTCTCCCGATCCCTGGCGGCCTGCGAGGGGGCCATCCTGCTGGTGGATGCCACCCAGGGCGTGGAAGCCCAAACGGTTTCGAACCTCTACATGGCGATCGAGAATGACCTCGAGGTGATCGCCGTCGTCAACAAGATCGACATGGCGACGGCGCGTACGGTCGATGTGAGCGCCGAGGTCGCGGATCTGCTGGGCTGTCCGCTCGAGGAAGTATTTCCGGTCAGCGCCAAGACCGGGGAGGGGGTCGCCGACCTGCTCGCCTTCCTGGTCCGGAAGATCCCCGCGCCCCCCGACCGCTCCGGCGAGCCGCTGCGGGCGCTGATTTTCGACTCGCAGTTCGACATCTACCGCGGCGTGGTCGCGCATGTTCGCGTCAAGGATGGGACGATCAAAGCGGGGGACCGCATCCGCTTTCTGGCCACGGGCAAGGACCATGAGGTTCAGGAGGTCGGCGTCTTCCGGCTGAAGCTCGATCCGGTCAAGGAACTCAGCGCCGGGGAGGTCGGCTACGTGATCGCCGGGGTCAAGGAGGTGGCCGACGCCCAGGTGGGCGACACGATCGCGGATGCCCAGCATCCCGGGATCCAGCCCCTGCCGGGGTACGCGCCGCTGAAACCGATGGTCTACAGCGGCCTCTTCCCGGTTTCCTCGGAAGACTATGAAGATCTCAAGGACGCACTCGGCAAGTTCAAGCTCAATGACGCGGCGCTCAGCTATGAACCGGTGACATCGGTCGCCTTGGGGTTTGGCTTTCACTGCGGATTTCTCGGCCCGTTGCACCTGGAAATCGTCCAGGAGCGCATGCAGCGCGAGTACAACCTTCCGATCATCGCCACGACCCCCAACGTGTCCTACCGGGTTCAACCGAAGGGCCACGCGGAGTTCGAGGTGGTGGACAATCCGGCCCGGATGCCGGATGTGGGCAGCTACGACCTCGTGGAGGAGCCGTTCGTGCGCCTCTACCTGATGGTGCCGCCCGAGAGCATCGGCCCCGTCATGAAACTGGTGCTCGACCGGCGCGGCGTACAGCGGAACATGGAGCACATCGACGAACGGCGCATGCGACTCGAGTACCTGGCTCCGCTGAGCGAGATCCTCTACGGCTTCTTCGACCGCCTCAAGACGGTCACGCGTGGCTATGGCACGATGGACTACGAGTTCCATGGCTACCTGCCCTCCGACATGGTGCGCGTCGATGTGCTGCTCAATGGGGAGAAGGTCGACGCCCTCTCGATGGTCGTGCATGAGGAGAAGGCCTATCAGTGGGGGCGGACATTGGTGGATCGGCTCAAGGATCTGATTCCCCGGCACCTGTTCAAGATCGCGATTCAGGCCGGGATCGGGGGCCGGGTGATTGCCCGTGCGACCATCAACCCGATGCGCAAGGATGTGACCGCCAAGTGTTATGGGGGGGATGTGACCCGCAAGCGCAAACTGCTCGAGAAACAGAAGGAGGGCAAGAAGCGGATGAAGCAGATCGGCACGGTCACGGTTCCCCAGGAGGCGTTTCTGGCCCTCTTGCGCAGCAGTGATGAGGACCCGGGGAGCCATCGATGACCAAGGTGGGCACCGCGCGCGAGGCTGTGCCCGGTGGCCGGCGGAAGCACCCGCTGCGTGAGGCCGCCGAGGGAATCCTGTTGGCCCTTCTGATCTTCGGGATTCTGCGCACCGGGGTCGTGCAGGCCTTCCGCATTCCCTCTTCTTCGATGGAGCAGACCCTGCTGGTCGGTGACTACCTGTTCATCACGAAATTCGAGTATGGCGCGCGGGTGCCGCTCCTGGGTGGAAGACTGCCCGGTATGCGGGCGCCGCGCTGCGGCGATGTGGTCGTGTTTGAGCGGGACGTGGCTGAGGATGGCGGCATCGCCCGGCTCGACTACATCAAGCGCATCGTGGCCGTAGGGGGCCAGACCGTCGAGCTCCGCGACAAGCGGCTCTTCGTGGATGGAGTTGCGCGGCAGGAGGAGTTCGTGCAGCATGGCGAGTCGACGCTACTGGCGGTGCATGACAACTTCGGTCCTGTCACGGTGCCGGCGGGTGAGCTGTTCGTCATGGGTGACAATCGCGACAACAGCCGCGACAGCCGTTTCTGGGGCACGGTTCCGATGGCCGCGGTGCACGGACGGGCGTTCGTGCGCTACTTCTCATGGGATGCCGCCCGCCGGCAGCCGCGTTGGAATCGAATTCTGACCGCCGTGCGATGAACGGCAGGGGGTAGGGAGCATGCGATTCGAGGGACACCAGGGAAACGCCGCCGCCGGGCTTTCCCTGTATGCCCACGTCCCGTTTTGCCGGAGCAAATGCTACTACTGCGGTTTCTACAGCCTGTGCGGGCGGCTCGAGGCCCGCGGGCCCTATCTGGAGGCCATCGCGCGCGAGGCGCTCATCCTGAAGGATGAGTTGGCGCGGGCCGACGATGGGCCGCGCGTGGAGACAGTCTATGTCGGAGGGGGCACGCCTTCTGTGCTGGGCGCGGAAGGCGTGCAGGTGCTGATAGAGCAGCTTCGCGATGTCGCCCCATGGAGCCAGGGCTGCGAAGTGACCGTCGAGGTCAATCCTGAAGACGTGGATGCGGACCTGCTGGCCGCATTGCTGGACTCGGGGGTTACCCGCGTCAGTATCGGAGTCCAGTCCTTCAGGGATGACGAGCTGAAGTTCCTGGGACGCCGGGCAGACCCGGCGCGGGTGCGTCAGGCTCTGACCGATCTGCGGGCGTCCGGCTGCGAGAATCTCAGCCTCGATCTGATCTACGGCCTGCCCGATCAGCCTCTGGAACGTTGGCTCCATACGGTTGACGAAGCGCTGCGCTTCGAGCCGGATCACATCTCCTGCTACCTGCTCACGCCCGAGGTCAATACCGTGCTCGAACAGCTCCTCCGGGGCGGGTACGCCGATTCTCCGCTGGAGGAAGTCCTCCTGCGCCAATACCAGGCCACCCGGGAGCGATTGTGTGGAATGGGCTTCGAGCAGTACGAGATCTCCAACTTCGCGCGGCCGGGAAAACGCTGCCGGCACAATGTGGCCACCTGGCGGCGCCGGCCGTATCAGGGGCTGGGACCGGCGGCGCATTCTTTTGATGGAGAGGTTCGCTGGCGCAATGCCGATGACCTGGACGAGTATCTCGGCGCGCTGCTGGAACGTGGGCGCCGGCCGACAGAGGAACGCTTGCGCCTCACACGGCTCGAGGCTGCCAAGGAGACGATCTATCTCGGACTGCGGCTGGCCGACGGCATCACCTGGAGCGAACTCGAAGCCGCCCTGGGAGAACGGTTGCCGAATCCGCTCAAGCAAAGAGTCCGATTCCTGACCAGCGGGGGGTTCCTGCAGACCGACCGCGAGGGGTTCCGCCTGGCGCCCGAAGCCTACTTCGTCTCCAACAGCGTGTTCATCGAGCTGATGCGAACCCTCGAGGAGGAGGATGTGTGCGGGTAGCGCTCGTTCACGACTGGCTGACCGGCATGCGCGGCGGGGAGAAGTGCCTCGAAGTCTTCTGCGAGATGTACCCCGAGGCGCCGATCTACACGCTCGTGCACCGGCCCGGGAGCGTGAGCGCCGCGATCGAAAGCCACCCGATCCATACCTCCTTCCTGCAGCGGGCCCCGCGGGGCACAACGAAGTACCAGCACTATCTGCCGCTCTATCCGGCCGCGATCGAGCGTTTCGACCTGCGGGGTTATGACCTGGTTCTCTCGAGCAGCCATGCCGCCGCCAAGGGCGTGGTCATTCATCCCGGCACGGTCCATGTGTGCTACTGCCACACCCCGATGCGCTACGTCTGGTTGTTGTACGAGCATTACTTTGGAGGCGGCCGTTACCGGTTTCCCATCTCCTGGATGCTTCCGCCGATGGCAAGCTGGTTGCGCAGCTGGGATGTGATCACCTCACTGCGCGTCGACCAGTTCGTGGCCAATTCACACAATGTTGCCGGGCGCATTCTGCGCTACTATGCCCGCGAGGCCAGCGTGGTGCATCCCTGGGTGGATCTGGAGGCGTTCCGTTTTGATCCCGACCTTGCCCGGGAGGAGTATCTGATGGTGATCTCCGCGCTCGTGCCCTACAAGCGGGTGGACCTGGCCATCGATGCCGCGCGTCTCCTGGGTAAGCGGCTGCTCGTGGTCGGCAGCGGGGTCGAGCGCAAGCGGCTCGAGCGGCGGGCCCACGGAGCGGTCGAGTTCCTGGGCTGGCTCGAGTTCGATGCCCTGCATCGTCTTTTGCAGCGCGCGCAAGCCCTGCTCTTCCCGGGCGAGGAGGATTTCGGTATCGTGCCTCTCGAGGCGATGGCCTGCGGCACCCCGGTGGTCGCCTACGGGGCGGGGGGGATTCTGGAAACGGTCCAGCCCGGCCGCACCGGCGTCTTCTTCGATGAGCAAACCCCGGAGGCGATGGCCGCCGCCATTGAGAAGCTCTGCCAGGCAGGGCTGGATCCGGCCGAATCCCGGCAGCGCGCCGAGAGCTTTTCACGCGGCTCCTTCCGCATGCGGATCGAAGAGGAAGTCGCCATGGCATTGAGGTAAGGCATGGGGCACGTCGAACGCCGAAAGAGGGAGACCCTGGTCCAGTTCCTGTGGCACGTGAGCGATTTGCTCGCGGTGGCCGCCGCGTTCATGATCGGATACTGGCTTCGCTTCGACTCGCCGCTGGTCGGACATCTCTGGAGTCTCGAGAAGGGGATCCCTCCCCTCGGCAACTACGTCAGCGCCGCCCTGGTGACCGCCGTCATCTGGATGGTCGTCTTTCACGCCTTCGGCCTGTATCGCCGCCGGCTGCGCTGGGGCAGCTCCCTGGCGCCGCGAATGCTCCAGGCCTCCTTGCTGGGCATGGCCCTCACGGCGGCCCTGGCCTTTTTCTATCGTGAGTTCACCTATTCACGGATCGCCATCCCGTTGATCTGGATGCTTGCGATTCCACTGCTCTATGTCGGCCGCGGCCTGATGCTGCAGCTCGCCGCCCGGCTGCTGCGCGGCAGGAAGCTGCGCTTCGTCATCGTGGGGCGTACACCGCACGGGCGGCGCATCGCCCAGGCGCTGGTGCAGGATGGGTTGGGCATCCACGAAGCCCTGGGTGTCCTGGCCGGACCCGGGGAGGATACGGCGGCCCATGACGACGATCCCTTCCCGATCCTGGGCCGCCATGACGAGATCGGCCGGATCGTGGAGCAGCTGGATGTCGACCGCGTGATCGTGGCGCTGCCCTTTGCCGGGCAGGTGGGCCTGATCGAGATCCTGCGGCAGTGCCATCCCACCCAGGTGGATGTGGAGTTCGTGCCCGATCTGTTTTCCCTGATTTCCCACGAAATGCATTTCGATGAGATCGACGGCATTCCGATCGCCGGCCTGTGCGAGATCCCCCTGGCCGGCTGGAACGGTGTCTTGAAGCGCACGCTGGATCTGTTCCTGACCGTGCCGCTGCTGCTGTGCCTGGCCCCCCTGCTCCTGGGGATCGGCCTGGCCATCAAGCTCGAGTCGCCCGGGCCGGTCTTCTACCACCAGGCACGCGTCGGACGCGACCGGCGCGTCTTCCAGATGATCAAGTTCCGATCGATGCGCGTCGATGCCGAGAGCGGAACCGGACCGGTGTGGGCCGAGAATGCCGATCCCCGGCGTACGCGGATGGGGACATTTCTGCGCACCTGGAGCCTGGATGAGCTGCCGCAGCTGCTCAATGTCCTGCGCGGCCAGATGAGCCTGGTGGGACCGCGGCCCGAGCGGCCCTTCTTCGTGGAGCGCTTCGAGGAGCTGATTCCGGGCTACTTCGACCGGCACCGCGTCAAGAGCGGGATTACGGGCTGGGCTCAGGTCAACGGTCTGCGTGGCAACGTACCGATCGAGGAACGGACCCGCTACGATCTGTACTACATCGAGAATTGGTCGCTTGGATTCGACCTGCGCATCCTGCTGCTGACATTGCGCTCGATCATCGCGCAACGCGGGCAGTAGACACGATTCGCCCCGCGAGGAGGATCATGGCGAAGAGGGATTACTACGAGGTTCTGGGCATCGGCCGCGACGCCGGTGCCGACGAGATCAAGAAGGCCTATCACCGGCTGGCTGTGCAATACCATCCGGACAAGAATCCGGGTGACCATGCGGCCGAGGAGAAGTTCAAGGAGGTTTCCGAAGCCTACCAGGTGCTCAGCGACGTGCAGAAGAAGACCCAGTACGATCGCTTTGGACATGAGGGCGTATCGGGAGGCGGGTTCGGGGGCGGCGCTCCCGACTTCGATCCGATGGAGATCTTCCGGGAATTCGCCCGGCGCCACTCCGGCGGCGGCGGCTTTGGATTCGAGGATCTCTTCAGCAGCTTCATGGGCGGGGGCTTCGAGGGCGGCCGGCAGAGCACGCGCGGCCGCCACGGTGAGGACCTCGGCGTGACGCTCACCCTCTCCCTCGAGGAGATCGCCGGCGGTGTCGAGAAAACCGTCCGTCTGAGACGCAGGATTGCCTGCGCCACCTGCAGCGGCAGCGGAGCCCGCCCCGGCAGCCAGGCCAAGCCCTGTTCCCAATGCAACGGCACCGGCCAGGTCCGGGTCGTGCAGCGGGCCTTGTGGGGACAGGTCGTACACACCGTGGCTTGTACCCGCTGCGGCGGTGAGGGCAGTCTGGTGGCGGATCCATGTCCAACCTGTGAAGGCGAGGGACGGATCGAGGATACCGAGCAGCTGAAGATTCAGGTCCCTGCGGGGATCGGTGACGGCCAGCGGTTGGTCAAGCGCGGGGGGGGTAACGTTGGGCGGCGTGGGAGCCCGGCCGGCGATCTGATCATTTCCATTCGCGAGAAGGCGCATGAGCTGTTCGAACGTCAAGGGGACGATCTGCTCTTGCGGCTTCCGGTCAGCATCGCCCAGGCGGCCCTGGGCGCGAAGGTGGAAATCCCCACTCTGGAGGGGCCGGTCGAGATCAAGGTGCCGGCCGGCATTCACTCCGGGAAAATCCTGAGGTTGCGCGGCCGGGGCGTCGGGCGGGGTCGGGCCCAGGGTGACCTGTATGTCGAGGTCATCGTCTGGACGCCCCAGAAGCTCAGCGCGGCGGAGAAGAAACTCCTGGAGAAGCTCCTGGACATGCCTGGAATCCGGCCGCCCAAACCGGGCCGGGGATTCTTTGAGAAGATCAAGGATGCCTTCCGAAGCTGATGCGGGGATCCACCGCTGCTTCTTCCTGCCCCCTCCCTGGCCGGCCCCCGGCCAGGCCGGCGCGCTGCCTGAGGAAGAAGGCCATCATGCCGCGCGAGTACTGCGACTGAAGCGGGGCGACGCGGTCCGGCTGGTCGACGGTGCGGGCCGCGAATGCGAGGGGTGGGTGCAGCATGTGGACGGGGCGGCCGTCAGCGTGCGACTCGGCCCATCCCGGGCGGCGGCATCCGAAAGGGTCCTGGCGGGCCGGCTGGGCTTGGCATGGATTCGGACGCCGGCGCGCCTGGATTGGGCGGTCGAGAAGGCCACCGAACTCGGGATCGTCGGGATCGATCTGTTTGGCGCCCAGCGATCGGTCGGATGGAAGACCCTCCGTGGAGAGGAACGGGCCGTGCGCCTAGAACGGGTGACCCGGGCCGCCATGAAGCAGGCCGGCCGGGCCTGCTGGCCGCGCGTTGCCGTGCACGCCTCGCTCGCGGCGCTGCTCGAGGCGCGCAGCGGCATGCGCATGCTGTGGGCCGCGCCCATGGGAGAGACGATGGCCGGCCCGCTGCTGGCCGGGAGCGCCGCCCGTGACACGTTGCTGCTGGTCGGGCCGGAGGGAGGCTGGACGGGTACGGAGGAGGAGTCGTTGCGCTCGGCCGGAGCGACCTGTGTTACCCTTGGGCCCCGGCGCCTGCGGACCGAAACGGCCGCGGCGCTGTTGTGTGCACTGGCAGCCCGGATCCGCGGCACAGACGAATCGCAACCTGGGTGAGGAGGACCGATGCGCCCCTTTCCGCGAGAGCAGTTTCTCATTCTTGGTGGGCTCAGAGAGCTCGATGAGCCGATCGAGATTCCCGCCCTGGCAGACCGCCTGCAGGTCGATCAGGCGTTGATCGCCGCCGGTGCGCACACCCTCAACGAGCAGGGCCTGGTCGAGATCCGGGAGACACCTTTCGAGGAAATCGTCCTGAAGGAGGGGGGCCGACAGGCGGTTGCGGAACGGTTGCCAGAGCGGCGGATTCTCGAGACGCTGGCAGCCGCCGGCCGGGGCCTATCCATGCAGGAGCTGCCCGCGGCCGCCGGACTCGAACCCCGCCAGGTCGGCGCGGCGCTCAAGATCCTGGCGCTCAAGGGGTGGGCGGTCAAGGACGGTCCCGACGTCACCCTCGGCGACCGCGCCGCGGCCGGGCTGTCGGCGCCCGGCCCGGACGAGCAGTTGCTGGCCCACCTGGGCGGCTGTCGCGAGGGGCGGGCCGCCAGCGACGCGCTGGCAGAGGCCGGGCTGCCGGTCGCGGACGCGCTGGCCTTGTTGAAGGGCCGGCGCGACCTGATCGAGATTCGGCAGAAGCGGCGGCGTCATGTCCGGCTTTCCGCACGCGGCGCAGAAACCGTCCGGGCCGGCATCGCGGAGGCGCGCGAGGCGGCGCAACTGACGCCCGAGATGATCGCCACCGGCGAGTGGCGCACGGTGGTCTTCAAGCGCTACGACGTCAATCTCGGTGTCGCTCCCATCAGCCCCGGCAAGCCCCATCCGATGCAGCGCGTCCTGGCCAACACCCGCCGCATCTTCGTGGAGATGGGCTTCGAAGAGGTGCGCACGCCCTGGGTCGAATCGGCCTTCTGGAACTTCGATGCCCTCTTCCAGCCACAGGACCATCCGGCCCGGGAAATGCAGGACACCTTCTACTTGAAGTCGCCGGCGGCGATCCCGCTCCCCGCGGATGCGCATCTCGTCGAGCGGGTGGCCGCCACGCACACAACCGGAGGCGACACCGGGTCGCTGGGCTGGCAGTACCCGTGGGACCCGCAGCGAGCCATGACCGCGGTGCTGCGCACGCACAACACGGCCGCGAGCGCACGCGCCCTGGCGCAGGATCCGATCGGTCCCCGCAAGGTCTTCTGCATCGGCCGGGTATTCCGGCGCGAGGCGATCGACTACAAGCACCTGCCGGTCTTCCAACAGGTCGATGGCATCATCATCGACGAGCAGGCCAGCTTCGCGCACCTGCTTGGCACCCTGGGCGCATTCTACACGAAGATGGGCTTCGAGAAGTTCGAGTTCCGACCCGGCTTCTTCCCCTACACCGAGCCCAGCGTCGAAGTGTTCATCTGGCTGGACGAGAAGCAGGACTGGTTCGAGATGGGCGGGGCCGGCATGTTCCGGCCCGAAGTGACCGAACCGCTCGGTTGCCCGAGTCCGGTCCTGGCCTGGGGATTGGGCCTCGAGCGTCTGGCCATGCTCCAGTACAACATCCTGGACATGCGTTCCCTGTACCTGACGGATCTGGAGTGGTTGAAGGAGGTGCCCCTATGCCGGTAATCGGCATCCCTCTGGAGAAGCTGCGGACGCTGATGCGCGCCGACCCGAGTCCCGAGGAGTTGCTTACCCGGTTGGGTCACCTCGGCTGTGATGTCGAGGGATTCACCACCTTGAAGCGCGTGCGTTGCGACGCCTGCGGCACTGCTATCGAGATGACCGAGCAAGAAGATGTGCCGCCGCGCTGCGAGACCTGCGGCGCGGATCTGCGGGAAGGTCACTCGGAGCTCGAGCCGCTCGAGGTCGTCCGCATGGAGCTGCTCGCCGTACGGCCGGACATGTTCGATCCGGGCGGCCTTGCTCGGGTGCTGCGCGGGTATGTGGGGGATGAATGCGGCGCGCCCCGCTACGAAGTGGATGCTCCGGTCCTGACACTCACCGTCGATCCGGTCGTCACTGAGGAAGATTCCTATCGGCCGTGGATCGCGTGCGCCGTGATCGAGCAGGTTCACCTCGATCTGGACACTCTGAAGATCATCATGAAGCTGCAGGAGAATCTCCACTGGGCCGTGGGGCGCAACCGCAAACACGCCTCCATCGGGGTCTACGACCTCGCAACCCTCACTGGCGATATCACCTATACGGCCGAGGATCCGGACAGCTTTGCCTTTACCCCACTGGGCGCCGCGGGTCCGGGTCTCGCGCACGCCATATCGTTGCGCACGATTCTGAAGGAGCACCCCAAGGGCAGCGCCTACGCGCACCTGCTCGAGGCGCTGAAACGTTATCCGGTGCTGAAGGATGCCCGCGGCCAGGTCCTCTCCATGCCACCGGTGATCAACTCGGAGGCCACCAAGGTGACGGTCGATTCCACGGGCCTGTTCATCGACGTGACCGGACTTGGCCGCCGGGTCGTGGAGCGGACGCTCAACATCATGGTCAGCAGCGTGCTGGAGAACGTGCCCGGCGCGCGGGTGCGGGCGGTGAAGATCGATGGCCCGGGCTCGGGCGAGCAACGCGTGACACCCGATTTCTCCCTGCAGACGATGACGCTCTCCCCCGCGCGAGCCGCCCGTGTCATCGGTGTCGGGATCGATCCGCCGCGGGCCGCCGAGCTGCTCAGGCGCATGCGACACGATGCCCAGGTCACCGGCCCCGACGAGGTCACCGTGGGCATCCCGGCCTACCGGGCCGACATCCTCCATCCGATCGACTTGATCGAGGATCTGGCGATCGCCTACGGCTACCACAATATCCCGCCGCGCCTGGTACCGACCTTCACGGTCGGCCGGGAGCATCCGATCGAAGCCCTTTCCGACCGGTTGCGGACGGCCTTGCAGGGACTGGGGTTTCTGGAGGTCATGACCCTGGTGTTGACCCATCCCGCGGCGCACGATGACGCCCTCGGCCGGCCGCGCGACGAGCAGGTCGTGCAGGTAGCCCATCCGATCAGCAACGAGCAAACCATGTTGCGCAGCAGCCTGCTGCCCGGTCTGCTGGCCACTCTCGAGCACAATCTCACCCAGCCCCTGCCCCAGAAGATCTTTGAGGTGGGTGACGTCACGCGCCTGGATCCCGCGGCGGAGACGCTGGCCCGCGAGCGCCGCACGTTCGCCTGCGCGATGATCGGCACGCGCTGCGGATTCGAGGACATCAAGGCGGTGGCCGAGGCGATCCTGCGGGAGCTGGGAGTCTCCTGGGAGCTCCGCCCGGTTCAGGCGGCGCCGTTCCTCGCGGGGCGCGCCGCCGAGGCGGTCGGGATCGCACCGAATGCCCCTGGGCCGGGAACCGAAATCCTCACATTCGGTGAAATCCAACCAGAGGTCTTGTTGCGGTTCCACCTCCAGAATCCGGCCGTGCTGCTGGAGGGTGATCTTGAGCTGTTTCTTCCAGGCCCCAACGGGACGTTGCCCGATGGACGCGGGTGACCGCACGTCAACGCATGAGGATAGACGCCATGAACAGGTGTTGCCGGGGACAGGGCAGAGAGGGTATCGGTCGCTGTACGGCGCCCGGCCGCCCCGCACGACTGGCCATCCGGCTGGCCGCGGGAGTGGCCGCGGGGCTTTTCCTGTGGGCGGCCGCCACGACGGCGCCCGCGCGGGCGGATCTGGCGGGACATGCCACGCTGAGCTGGTCGCCGGTTGAAGCGCTGGCTCATATCGACTGGCCGATCGAGGGAGCGGGTCCGGCGCATGCGTTTCTGGATCTGTACCTCACGGTGAATGTGAGCGGCCCGGTCGACTCGCTGGGCTTCTTTCTGCGGTGGGCGGCCGAGCAGGCCGGGGCCGAGATGAGGCTGGTCGGAATCACCTCGCTCGACGGCCAGGTCGTGGCGGATCTGTCAGTGCGCGGACCGCATCGGGTCCAAGAGCGGCGGCTCCAGGTCGCCACCGATGTCGTGTCGGTCGCCGAGTTGCTGGCGAAGGTGGCCCTGCCGGAGGCCGACGGCGCCTGGCGTTATCCGCTCCGCCTGCAGCTGGCCTGTGACGGCGGGCCCATGACGCGCGTGCAGGCCTATGGCGTCGTCGCGCGGGGGCCCACCGGCAAGGCCGTGCAGCTCGGCAGCCCGGCCGTGAGCAGTTCCGGCGGATGGCGTCTGCTCCTACCACCCCAGGTCACCGCGGTCGAGAATGTGATCAACCGCCGTTTCCTGGTCAGTGACCTGACCCTGCACGGTCTGGACCTCGACCAGGTGGCGGGGCTCGTGATCATCGACCCTCACGGCCGGCGCGTGCCGCCCAATCTGCTCAAGAGCCGGTTCAACGAACAGATGACCGTGACCGTGCCCAGCAAGCTGGTCAAGGCCGGGCCGTGCGTGCTCGAACTGGTGAGCGGCAACTGTCTGGAGCAACGGATCGCTGGGATTCTCGAAGCCACCGTGCTGGATATCCGCCAGCCGGGCGACGACAATCTGGGATCGGTGCCAGTACCATCGGAGGAGGTGACGCGATGATCGGTTCCCTGGGTGCTCCGGCGGCCGCGCGCCGCCTGCGGCGGCTTCTCCTGGCGGGTCTGCTGACCTTCAGCGTTGTGCCGCTGGAAGCAGCGCTCGGGTTGGGCGAGAACGCCGGCATCCGATTGCTGCTGCATGTGGACGAGCAGTTGATTCCGCCGCGTGGCCAGGTGACGGTCAATCCCTGCGAGCATCTCCCGGGTGTGACTCGGGCCGAGGATCTGGTGGTCGATTGCGATGCCGATCAGGACACGGTCTGGGCCTGGGTCTACCTGCACCGCCCGCAGGGCATGACGGTCAAGGGCCTGGGCTTCGGCATTCAATTCGAGGGCGTGGACGTGATCACCTCGGGCACCTGCGCCGATCTGGTCTTCCAGGAACCGGTCACCATGGGAACCTGGGCGGAGTCGGGCAGCGAGATCGCCTTCGCGTGGTCGGGCCGGACGTACATGGAAGGGTCGTTGGTGCCGGTCGGCTGGTTCCTTCTGGAACGGCTCGATCGCAACGCCTTCTTTGCACTGTACGGGGGCGCCACGGACATGTCGGGTGCCGTCGGCGATACGAATCATCCCTCGAAGACCGATGAGATATGGGCCTACGGCAGCATCGGCTTCGGTGAAACGCGCGGAGAGCTGCCGCTCACCGATCCGCAGGCGAACCCGGCTTCCTGGGGCGCGGTACGGGTCGAGATCGAGTAACGGGGGAGAGCGGCGTGCCGGACGGGCCGGCCGTTGAAGCAACCGCTGATCCGAGCGGCGCAGCGACCGGTTCGAAGCCGGCCAGCTGCACTTCCAGGTCGAGCGTCAGACGGCAATGGGCGCGCACCCGCTCGCGAATCAGGCCGATCAGCTCGAGCACATCCGCGGCCCGGGCCTGCCCGCGATTCACGATGAAATTGGCATGCTGCGGGGAGATCTGCGCATCCCCGATCGAGTGGCCACGGAGACCGGCCTCGTCGATGAGCCGGCCGGCCACCTGTCCCGGTGGATTGCGAAAAACACATCCGCAGCTCGGCAGTCGTGGCAGCTTCGCCGCCCGTTGCTCGCCAATCTCACGCACACCTTCCAGCAACAGCTGCGCATCCTGGCGTTCGAGCCGGAAGGTTCCCGCCAGCAGAAAGACGCCGGTGGGATCGTTGCCCTTCAGGGCGCTGCTGCGGTAGGCCAAGGCCAGCCGAGCCGCGGGCCACTCCTCCTCCGAACCGTCGGGAAGCATGACGTGGACCGATGCGAGCCGGTCGGCAATCTGTCCCCCGTAGGCCCCGGCGTTGTTGACGATTGCCCCGCCGACGGTGCCCGGAATGCCATCGGCCCAGTGCAGCCCGGCCCAGCCGGCGCCCGCCAGCCGGCGTACGGTCGGGGCCAGCCAGTCGCCGGCAGCGATGCAGTGAAGAGCGCTCATGCGAGCACTGGCGAGGCGGCCGTCGAGGACCAGCGGTTCCTCGCGCGGGATCCTGACGACCAAGCCATCATAGCCGGCGTCCGCGAAAAGCAGGTTGCTGCCGCCGCCGATGGCAAGCACCGGCAGGCGCTCGCGCCGGGCCGCGCGCAGATCGTCGCGCAGCTGTTCGCGCGATGCCGGGGCCGAGGCATAGCGCGCCGGGCCCCCTATCTTCCAGGTGGAGAGCTGCGCCAGCGGGAAGGCCGGCTGCCAGTGTGGTGGTCGATTCTGCATCATGCTTCGTGCTCGCCGGTCAGCCAGCCCCGGTCGCCTGTGGCCCACCGGGTAGGAAAAGCCCGCCGGCTCCCATCAGGGAAGCGGCGGGCCCAGCCGGCCGGTTCCCCGCGGAAGGGAACCGGGCATGTGCGGGAGGTCGGACTCGAACCGACACGGGGTCACCCCCACGGAATTTTGAGTCCCGCGCGTCTACCAATTTCACCACTCCCGCGCTCGGTCCGGCTCACGGCCGAGGCCTCGACGCCGGACGACATAATCTAGTCAATCCGCGCTCCAGGATCAATAGGGGATCGCTCTGCAGCCGTCAGCCTCTCTTACCCTAGGGAGTCTCCAACCGTTCCAGATTCAAACGGATTCCTGCCGCAAGGCCCGCCGTGGGATTCTGAGCGAGGGCCAGCTCCCACAGTTCCCGGGCCCGCGGGCGGTCATCGAGCAGCACCTGGAGCACTCCATAGTTGCTGAGAAAACGCGGCTCACGGCAGCCGAGCGAGAAGGCGGCCCGATAGTGTTCCCCGGCAGGTCCGTATTCCTGCTCCTGACGCAACAGGTCCCCGAGCACGACGTGCAGCTCCATAGAAGCGGGGCCCCGGGCCAGCACACACTCGTACAGCCGGATCGCGCCTTCTCGATCACCGGCTGCCGCGGCCGCCGCAGCCAACCGCTGGGTCACCGCGGCCTGGTCCGGGTCCAGCTCCAGCGCCCGCTCGAAGCACTCGACCGCCCGGGCCCGGCCGGCAACGGCCTCCGAACCGAGGCCGGCGGCGGCCTGCTGAGCGCTTTCCTCGAGCAGCGACTGACCACGGATCATCCAGGCCTGCGGTTGGCCGGCATGGTAGGAGAGGGCCTCGTCGGCCAGGCGTTGCGCGCGGGTCCGATCGCCGTGGTCCCACTCGAAGAGCGCCAGATGGGTCACCGGCTCGGCTACCGCGGGGTGCAGGGCGACCGTCTCCTCCAGGAGCGCCCGGGCCCGATCCAGATGGCCCCGCCGGCTGTACAGGACCGCCAGATGGCTACGGGCATCGATGCGGCGCGGGTCTTCGCCAAGCACCCCGGCCAGCAACGATTCGGCTGCCTGATCCTCCCCAGACATCATCAGGGACCAGGCGAGGTGGGATCGTGCCTCGATGTCATCCGGCATCCGGGCCAGCAACGCCTCGCAGGCCGCACGAGTGCCCTCGACCTCCTTGCGGCCCATGTGGGCCCGGGCCTGGAAGCGCAGGACCATTGGATTCTCCGGATCGTCCCGCGCGAGCGTGTTCAGCAGATGGATCGCCGCGGCCGGGTCGGATTCCATCAGCGCGTTGACGGCCATGATGCGCGCGAGCAGATCCATGCGATCCTTGGGATCCTTATCGCTCGGCTCCTGCCCCGCGGGCAAGGCCGCCGCGCCCAGATAGCCGAGGCTCCGCAGCCGTTCCAGACTGCTGGCGGATGGGACGTGCGGCTGATAGCCCTGATCCTGTCCCATGTAGTGATCACACCAGGCGGCCATCCGCCGGGCGACGGCCGGGCGCCGGGCATGCAGGTTGTTCGATTCGGCCGGGTCGGCCGCCAGGTCGTACAGCTCGAGCCGGGGCGCGCGGATGTAGCTCCAGCGCTCCGTGCGCACCCCGTGCAGCGCGCTCCAGCCCATTTCCAGGTGGGGCGCCAGGGTCTCGGTGTACAGGGCGCGCGCCATCGATTCCTCGCCGGCGATCATCGGCATCAGGCTGATGCCCGCTCCGAGCGGTTCCCTGGGAAGACCCAGGGCGTTGAGCAAGGTGGGGGCGAAGTCCGAGAGAGTGACGATGGCTTCGACGCGCCGTCCGCGGCAGACCTTGGCGGGCAGGCCGTCGAAATCGCCGGGCGGAACCAGGATGCAGGGAATCCACTGCGTAGCCCCATAGATCAGGTAGGCATGGGCTTCCTCGCCATGCTCACCCAGGGACTCGCCGTGGTCGGCGACGCAGAGAATCCATGTGTGGCGGAGAAGATCACGCTCGGCCAGCCCGTCGATCAGCCGGCCGATCTGTGCATCCATGTAGGCGATCTCGCCATCATAGGCGAGGGGATGACGGCGATCATGGGGCGCGGGCGGCTCATACGGGAAGTGGGGATCGAAGTAATGCAGCCAGTGGAAGAAGGTCTGCTCCGGCCGCGCGATGATCCACTCCAAGGCCCGGCGTGTCACCTCGGCTGCGGGACGCTGCGGCTGCCGGTCGGCATGGATCGTGCCCCCCCGCGGGAAGTCATCGTCGTACTCCTCGAATCCCTGCTCGAGGCCGAATCCCGATTCGACCGGTGCCGCCCCCAGCGTGGCGCCGGTGACGTACCCCCGCTCGCGCAAGACCTCGGCCAGCGTGCGCGCCTCCGGGGGAAGCCGGAAGGTCGTGTTGTTGCGCACACCATGCAGCTGCGGATCCTGGCCGGTCATGAGAGAGGCATGCGCCGGCAGCGTGATCGGAACCGGGGTGATCGCGTTCTCGAACAGGATGCCGCGCCTGGCCAGCTCGTCCAGCCGGGGGGTCAGTCCCCCGGGGTGGCCATAACAGCCCAGGCGGTCGCGGCGG
>CAYQJL010000087.1:0-5980 GCA_964417675.1 uncultured bacterium
TCTGCTTGTCCTGCTCACCGGCGGGTTTGTCCGGATCGACGGGATCGCTTGGCTGGAAGGTCGTCAGGATCCGCTTGCCATCCGGGGAGAAGGACAGCGGGCCGAAGTGGCCGTCCTTCTCCACCAGGGTGCGCGACTCTCCCCCGTGAACCGGCAGGAGATGGATGCCCGGCAAGGCCCCGCGCTTGGCGCTGAACGCCAGCAGAGCGCCGTCGGGGGAGAAAACCGGCGTTCCATCGCTCTTCTCACCATACGTATACTGCCGCACCTGTCCATCGCTCAGACGAACCACATGGATGTGGGCGTCATAGCCCTTGCGATCCTCCTTGGCGCGCTGGACGGTGAAGGCATAGAGCGAGCCATCGGGCGACAGAGAACCCGGCCGCACGAACGGCAGGGTCAGGAGATCCTCCGCGGTGATGGGTCGTCTGGAGCGGGCGGCGGTGGGTTTCGGGCCACGGGACTTGGATGGTTGGGGCACGACGTAGCTCTCCTGGGTTGAACAGCTTCTCCCTGACGAGCCCGTGTCCCGCATGGCGACCGGGACATGTGGCTCGATGAGACCGTCAGGTCCATGAGGCGGATCGTAGCAGGATTGGCAGGCAGCGCAAGCCCTTCACCCGACCATGCGCTGCGAATGACTCGTAGATCAACTGACTCGTGGCTCAGCTCCAGTGGAGAACAGATGAATCCACTGACGAGCCACCAACGGTCAGGGGCATCCGCGATCAACCCCCGCCGACACCGTGCTTGGCTTTGGCCACTTCCCGGCTGAGGGCCGCCTTCAGTCGATCGCAGCCGGTATTGATGGCGGCCTCGAACTGATCGGCCTGCTCCTTGATTCGTACATCTCCGGAACGGAGTTTCACCTCGACACTGCAGACCTTGTCGATACCGCCCTTGTTCTCGCCGGTCTCGTCCTCCAATCGCAAGGTCGCATTCATCACATGCGAGTCGAATCGTTCGAGGGCGCGATGAAGTTTCTCGATGGCGTATTCCCGCAAATGCTGGCCATGGTCCACGCCGCGGATGACGATCTGAAGGTCCCTGGTCATGACTTCTCTCCCCGCCCCATGCCGTTGCCTCGAGAGAGGCACTGACCCCGACGCACGTGGGCATCGCGATCGAGGTCCGGACCGGATTCGGTCCGCGATGGATCCAGCGGACGACAGGCCTCACCCAATACGGGCAGCCCGTCTATCATCTTGAAACCCTCCGCCCCGGTTCGGTTCCCGGGCTCCCTCGGGAGCTGCAGATGTTTGCCTGTACTTGAGTTGCCCGGCGCGGGGGGGCTGCGCGCCGGCCTGGCGAAGAGGCGGCGGGCCTGGTATAGTTCGGGATGGCATGGAGCATGCGCATCCGCAGCGAATCTTCCAAGGAGGCCGCCGATGAAGACTCATTCTGGTCTTTGGTATCTGCTCCTGACGAGCTTGGTTTCTTTCCTTCTTTGCGCCGCGCCCGGTCCTTCCTTGGCCGGCCCCTCTTCGGGCGACGCGTCGCGGACCGCGGCCATCGATGAGGCCGCGGCGGGTGCCGCGATGGCCTGCGATCAGGATCCACCCCTCGATGATGTAGCCAAGACGGATGTGTCCAGCCCCTTCCCGGGTGGCCGCAACGTGCCGTTGATGCCGGGCTGGCCCCAGACGATGGGCTCTTCGGCGCCCTACTATCCGGTGGGCGTCGTTCTGGCCGATGTGGACGGCGACGGTGATCTGGAGGTCATCGCCGGTTCCACGGACAACCGGCTGCGGGTCTGGCACCATGACGGGTCCCTGCTGCCGGGCTGGCCGGTGGTGGTGGAACATCAGATCCAGAGCAAGGCCGCGGTGGCCGATCTGGATGGCGATGGCGACCTCGAGATCATCGTCAACGTGAAGTCCGGATCGGTGAAGGTCTTCCACCACGATGGGACCCCGGCCGCGGGGTGGCCGCAGCCGTCGAACCTGACCTTCGGATTCCTCTCGCCGACCGTCTATGACCTCGACGGCGACGGCACGCCCGAGATTCTCATCGGCGGCGGCAATCGGGTCAGCGCCTGGCATGCCGATGGCACTGCGCTGGCCGGCTTTCCTGTCTATGTGGGAAGCACGATCACCGGAACCGTCGCGGTGGGCGACGTGACCGGGGATGGCATTCCGGAGATTTTCGTCCAACGCTCCAACTATCTCGAGAGCTTCCAGATCGACGGAACCACGACGCCCGGATGGCCCGTGTACTACGGCATGTCGGCCTCCTACGCCGCCCCCTCGATCGGGGATCTGGATGGCGATGGTTCGCGGGAGGTTCTGGTGGTGGGCTACGCCTTCGGCAGCCATAGCGGTGTGTTCGCCTTCAACGGTGACGGAAGCGCCTACCCCGGCTTCCCGGTCACCTTCGCCAGCGTGCAGACCTACGGTTGCCCGGTCCTGGGCGACATGGACGGCGATGGTGATCTGGAGATCTTCGTCGCCGGCAAGCTCGATCCCCCGGCGTTCTATGCCTGGGATCACATGGGCGCCTGGCTGCCGGGCTGGCCGACGCCGGCGACCTACAACATGGAGGGCTCCGCGATCCTGGCGGATCTCGACGGCGATCCACTGCTCGAGGCGGCCGTGGGGAGCAACTACGCTCCCGGTGACATTTTCGGCTACCGCCTGGACGGTTCCGTGGTCCCGAACTTTCCGATCACCACCATGGGTGCGAGCGGTCCCAACAGCCCCGCGCTCGGGGACGTGGATCTGGACGGTGATCTCGACATCGCCTTCACGATGATGAGCGGCGACGTCGCCATCTGGGATCTCGAGGTTCCGTATGATCCCAACGCCATCGAGTGGGGCACCTGGTTCCACGACAACTGGAACACGAACCAGCATGGTTTCGTCGCCGGCATGGATCCATCGGCGGTGCCGGAGGCCGAGGCCGAGATCGGGATTGAACTGGGCCGCGTGCTTCCGAACCCGGCGCGTGGGAATCTGGAAATGACCTTCACGCTGCCCGTGGCGCAATCGGTCCAGATATCGGTCGTGGATGTCTCCGGCCGCCGGGTGCGTCTGCTGCACGAGGGGCCGCTGACGGCGGGCGTGCAGCGCGTGCAATGGGCCGGTGACGATCCCACCGGCGCGGCCATGCCCGAGGGGGTCTATTTCGTGCGCGTCGTGGATGCGCAGGGCCGCGCACAGACGCAGCGCGTGGTGCTGGCACGTTAGGGCCGCGCCGGCCGCGCACTACGTGGCCCTCGGGCCGCTGCCCCCGGGCCGCTGCCCCCGGGCCGCTGCCCCGGGCCCGCTGCCTCGGGCCGCTGCCCCCGGGCCGTTGCCCCGGGCCGCGCCTATTGCGAGCTGTCTTCGGAGGAGGCCCCCAGGGCTTCAAGCGCCTGACGGGCCACTGCGTCGTTCGGATCGAGGGCCAGGGTGCGGCGGTATTCCTTGACGGCGTCGGCCAACCGGCCGGTCTGGGCCAGGGCTCCGGCCAGGCCGCGATGGGCCAGCGGATCGCGGGGGTTGCAGCGCAGAGCCATCCAGTAGGCCTGAATCGCATCCTGGGGCCGCTGAAGACGAACCAGTGCGGCCGCCAGATTGCGGTGGGCCGTGCAGGCATCCGTATCGAGATCGATGGCCCGCTGGTAGTGCATGAGGGCCTCTTCCAGAGAACCCTGCTGGGCCAGGGCATCCCCCAGGTTCGTGTGCACGCGGGCGTCCTCGGGTTCCAGCGCGACGGCGATCCGGAAATGCGCGATCGCCTCCTCCAGTTCCCCCCGCGCAGCCAGAGCGCTGGCCAAGTTGAACCGGGCGGCGAAGAAATCCGGGTCGAGCAAAACGGCCCGCCTGTGGCTCGCGAGGGCCTCCTCGGTCCGGCCGAGCTTGAGGAGCGCGCTTCCCAAACTCTGATGGGCCCAGGCCATGGCGGGCTTCAGGCGCACGGCTTCGCGGTAATGCCGGATCCCCTCCTCCACACGGTCCTGGTCGACCAGGGCCCGGCCCAGGCTGGCGTGAGCTTCGTGGAAGTCAGGCTTGAGGCGCACCGCTTCGATGAGGTGGGCTTGCGCCGCCGCGGCGTCTCCCCGGTCGAGAAGCAGGCCGCCCAGGTTGCAGTGGGCCAGGAAGGATTCGGGATTCTTCGAGAGCGTGTCGCGCCAGATCGTTTCCCGGTCGGCATAGATCTTTCCCTGTTGCCAGGTGAGCAGGCCCAGTACGACCAGGACCAGCGCCTGCGCGCCCAGCCCAATTCTCCTTGCGGCGGGCCGCGTCCGGTGGGAGAGAGACAGGGTGATCAGCGCGGCCGCCAGGGTGAGCGGCCCAATGCTGGCCAGATACTGGAAGTGATCGGCCACGAAGCTGTAGCGCATCGGATAGGTGTTGACGAATCCCAGGGCGGGGAACAGGGAACCGCAGAAGAACAGATAGGCGACCAGCGGCCCCTTCCCGACACGCCGGCGCAGCGCATACAGCGCCGCGATGGTGATCAGGACCGCGAGAGGAAACAGATACTGCCAGGCGGCGGCGCTGTCGATCGTCCAGCGGGGGTAGTTGAAGACCAGCTCGTGGGGGATCAGCAGCTTCCCCAGATAGAACCACACCGCGCGCCCGGCGATCAGGATCCGCTCGGCGAGCGTGAAGGCCCAATCGGGACCCTCGCAGCCCACCGAGGTACGTTCCATCCACATCGTCACCGAGCCCATGCCGATGCCCATGATGAACATGGGCACGGTCAGAAGCGCTTCGCGCCCGGGCAGGCGGTCTCGTCGCCACCAGAGAATCAGAAGCAGAACCGCCGGCAGGCTGCAGGTCACGGTCTTGCTGAAGAGCGCGAGCAGGAACAGCAACAGGGTCAGGGCATAGGCGCCCCACCGGCGGCCGCCCCACCGGCGGCCCGGTGACGGAGCCGGAGGCGCAACGCGCAGCCAGGTGAGGAGCGCGGCCAGATAGAACAGCCCGGAAAGCACGTTCTTACGCTCCGTGACCCAGGCCACGGATTCCACATGGACCGGATGCAGCGCGAAGAGCGCGGCGGCCAACCAGGCGCCCGGCACCGCCAGCCGGCGCAGGATCGCCCAGAGCAGGAGGGCGCTCAAGGCATGGAGCAGGATGTTGGTCGCGTGGTATCCCAGGGGGTTCAATCCCCACAGCCGGTACTCCAGCCAGAAGGTCGTGAAGACCATCGGATAATACTGAATGGTGGCGCCGGGATCGGTCCAGATCGCGGCCAAGCCGTCAGGACGTGGGAGAACCGGGTTCTCGGTCACATAGCGATTGTCATCCCAGATGTAGCCGCCTTGCAGGGCTGGAAGATACGCGATCAGGACGGCCACCACGAGCAAAAGGGCCGGCGGGGCGGAGGTCGTCAATCGGCTACGCATGCACCCAGTGTAGCACAACCGCCGCGAGGTGCACCCGGTTCGTTGAGCGGTTCCGCTCAGGCTTCGTAGGGGCAGTCGTTGACCCTGAGCATGGCGCGGTGAGAAGATTACGGGAGCGTTGCGGACCAGCCCTGGCCGGACCGCGCCGGGGGGTTTGCGGCCGGCTCGTAGGGAGGAGGTAGGACCATGCGTTGGATGCTGTTGATACTGGCTTCACTGGCTCTGCTCACCGCGTCGCCCGGGGCGGAACCGCTCATGCGCGTTCAGGTGACGACGCCTGCGGCGCAGACATGGGCGGCACGACTCCTGGATGAAGGCTTCGACGTCCTGGAGGGTGAGGTGACCGCGACCACGATCGATCTGATCGTCACGCGGGACGACCGCGCCCGACTGGAGTCACATGGTTTCACGCTGCGCACGATCGGCATCGGCCGTCCGCTGCGTGAGCTGGCGGAGGAAGGTCCCGGGGATCCCCTGCCGACCGGCTACGAGGATTATGCCGCGATCGTGCAGGGCATGGCGGCGGTGGCCGCCGCCTACCCGGATATCTGCCAACTCGTCGACCTGACCGAGCGCTATGGCCAGCCTCCCACCCACGAGGGTCGCCACCTGTACGCCCTGAAGATCTCGGACCAGGCGGCGGTG
>CAYQJL010000088.1:0-6110 GCA_964417675.1 uncultured bacterium
GGAGTGGCGGCACTGGGGAAGCGGCCAGCGCGGTTTCGATCCGCTCCAATCAACGCGCCCTGGTCGTCGGCGATCCGAGCAGCCTCGAGTTTGCCTATCTGCTGCAGTTCGGACGGTTCTTCCCTCAGCACCTGGCGTTGATGCGCTACGAACAGCGCCAGGCCGCGGCGGGCGCCTCCCTTCTGCGCCAGTTCGCACAGTACTTCGGCGATCTCAAGAAGTACTGGGGCTATCTGGGGCAGGCCCGCACCCTCTACACGCTGGCCAGCACCGGCCGGGATGTGTGGCGTTTCGGGGGAGCCGCCCTGGCCGATGACTTCTGTCCGCCGGCCTGCCGCCGGTGGTTGCGCGAGTTCGCCGAGACCCTCGATGACATCCCCGAAAGAAACATCCGGATCGCCATGAATCAGATCCGCTACGACACATCCCATCGGGAGTTGATCAATCAGGTCCGGCGACAGGGCCCCTTCCCGCGTAGCGGCTCGGGAAGGGCACTGCAGATCCTCGGCTACATCGGCAAGGTGTTCGATCTGGTCGACATGGGCGTCACCGCCCTGCAGTACGGCGAACGGGTCAACATCGCCCTGGATCAGGAGCATTCCCTGTTCCAGGAACTCCGGCGCATCGCGGAGGACAAAGACGCCTACTCGCTTCTGAAGTTCGCCCAACTCGAATCCGTGCGCCAGTCGATCGTGCGCCGACGGGCCGAGGCCTACTGGCAGCTGCTGTGGGCCCCCACCAGCGTCGTGGGCTTCATGCCGCTGCCGGGCTGGATCGCCTCGGCGATCGCGGGAGCGATGATCCCGGTCAACTCGCTCGAGAGCGCCAATCGCAACGAGATCGTCGACTATTTCGAGCAGTTCGCCAACGCGGGGCTGTTGCGCACATCCTTCCAGACCGACATTCAATCACGGGGATACGACGCCGCGTTGGGAGGGGATGACTCTCAGCGCACGGCCCAGCGCATGGTCACGCAGTTCTCGATCCGGGCCAAACTGCTCTATGATCTCAAGGAGCTGGTGGATGCCGATCGCGAGAGCGAGGTCGCCACTCTTGCGAATTGGATCGTGCGCAAGGACGAGTGGCGCCTGCATCGCCGGTGCGTCTTCGGCCTGCGCAATGCCTACGAGGCCGGCGCCATCCGGGAGAGCGGCGGCGGCAACGACTTCGTCCGGGTTCATTACCAGGAGTACTTCCCCATCGATTTCTGGTGCGGCCGCGCGGCGGAGTTCATCCGCTGGTACCGCCAGGGCAACACTCCGCAGCTTCACCTTGTGCCGCAGCCGATCGAATCGATCAGCACCGGCCGCGTCCGCATGCCTGTCAAGGTACAGATCCGCAACTTCCGGGAACCGTTCCGGTTCGAGCACAATGTCGAGGGGTTCATGTTCTTCCTGGAACCGGCGCTGACTGATGCCGAGGTCGAGGAGATCCGACCCCACAGCGCCGATGTCTACCGGCGCGCTTGGGCGCAGCGCTTGCATCGCAAGGTCAGCGAGATCCACAATCGTCTCGACAACATCGATCGGATCCGCGAGCTGGCCGACTACCACTTCTATCCGCCCTTCCGCGATCAGTTCACGCGCGGCTCCGGGGGGGTCTACGAGGCGATGAGTCAACCGCTCAACTACGATATCGGCTCCAAGAACTACCTGATTCTCCTGTTCACCCCGCTCGAGGGCCGGGCGCTCCTGAACCAGCTCTTCTTCCTGTGCCGCTGGCCGGGGTCGGGAGTGCACTATTCGCTCTTCCAGGTCAAGGGATCGAAGCTGGTCCAACCCGCGGGCGTGGGCGCCACGCGGGAGATCACCTATACATAGACCGGGCGCCGGGGAACCGGCGGCGGCCCCTGCGCGCTTCTCGCTGCGCGGCGGCCACCCTGAGGAGCAGTCATGTCAGGAACCGGACAGGTCATCGTGCAGCCGGGGCAGGCGAATCTCATTCACCTGAACTGCGTGGAACAGAAGTTTCAGCACTTCCTGAACGCCACCGTGCGCGCCGGTTCGGTCTACGGCGGCTGTGGTTCCTATGCGGCCGGCACCTGGAGCTGGGATGCCGAGGAAGAACACTGGATCGTCAGACGACAACCACGGATTCAGTTCGGATGCGTGGGCCTCGGCGCATCCTTTCTGGCGTACTGGTTCAACTACAATGCCGAGTCCGAGCGCGGCTGGTACATGAGCGTCAACAAGAACCTGCACCACACCTTCCATGAAAGCGCCGCCCGGCACGATGTCACCCTGCGGGGCACCGAGTTCACCGGCCTGCGCGGGTACCGGGAGTTCGTCGCGGAGGGCGAGGACCGCGAGCTGTGGGGCTCCCCGACGCACATCACACGGGCGGCGTGCGTGGGGGAGTTCATCAACGACGGGTGGCTGCAGTTCACGCAGCGCAGAGGCGGCGTGCGCTACTACTTCAAGTGGGATCCCGACCGCTTCGCCGATTACAACATCCTGGGGATTGGCTCGCATCACGTCTACATGTACATCAAGCGCGGCTGTGGCGGAGAGAACGACCCGCCGACCGATCGCAATCGCCCCCATCAGATCTGGCGACTCGCCGCGGATGGCAGCACCGGGCAGCCGACCACCTGGCGCGAGGAGGAGGTCGAGGTCCGTCTGTGCCCCGAACCCTGTTCCGCGCCGTGGAGCGCACATGCCCACCCCGATGTGGTCTCCGCCGCGCTGCGCGCCCGCCCGGACTGCCCTCCCATCTGCCCGGGCCGAGGTGGCTGCGGCCATATCTGCCCGTTGCCGGCAGCCCAGCGCTGCCGGCGCTCCGGCAACCGATACGCGTGCAGCCCCTGGCACGCGACCCACGGCGACGCCGCCCTGACGAGCATCGCGCGGCACCCCTCCTGCGACACCAGCCAGGAGGATGTCGACGGCTGGCTCCTCCGGCAGCATGTCACGATTCCCTACGAGGTGCCTTCGCGGATGAAGCGCTGGCGGCAGGCGTGTGAGGCGCTCATTGCCCTCTGGAAGCTGCGTGACCTGAGACCAGATGGACGGCCCCCCGAGGTGGGCGGCGTGAACGACGGCCTGCTGGACTACCCGTCCCGGCCGATTCGCTTCTGGCGCCCCGGCCGGGGAGATTCCGACGTGGCCATTCCGCGCGTGACGGCCATTCTGGTGCAGAGGCAGGAGAACGGAAGCTGGCGTGACCTGGCGCCCGAGGGCAGCCTGCGCGCGGGCGACGCTCTCCGCCTCCAGATCGACACGACCGGGGTTGCCGACGGCGCCGCGCTCACGGTCTCCGTGGTCGATGCCAGCGGAGATGAGAAGATTCCCTTCACCGGGCAGGTCACCGCCAACCGCGCCGTGATCGAAGAGGAGCTGATGAGCTTCATCGTGCCGAACGCCCCCCACCACCAGATTGCCTTCGTCGCCTGGGTCTTCGACAGCGAGATCAGCCTGTCGACCGACTGGATCGATTACGTCATGGTAGCCTGATCGAGTCTTGGCTCCCCTGCGCCCGCCCGGCATGGGCTGGGTACGACGTTCCGCAACAGACTACGGCTCCTCCGGTGGGCGGCCCACGCGCCGCAACACGCGCTCCTCCCGCCACTGCGCAACCTGAACGAAGGTTCCCTCCTCGATGAGCTCTTCGATGCGCCGGCTGATCGCATCCCAGTCCACCCCCGTCCGGGTGGCTCGCCCCGGCCACCAGACGATGGCGTCGAACCGCGCCAGGGGCCTCTGGGGCGGCCAGCCCCTCCAGTCCCGATGCCAGGCGCCGGGCATGAGCAACGGGAAGGGCTCGTAGTGCGGCACGAGCGTCGTGCGCCGATCCAGGCCGAGGATCGAATCGACGAACTCCCGCGGGGGAGGGCGGCGCGGCCGGAGCTGGATCTCATAGAGATCCTCGATGGCCCGCGAACCCTCTCCCTCCAGGCGCCTGATTCTGTAACATTCCGGGTGGTAGGTCGTCTGCACCTCGAGCAGCGGGTAGCGCGCCGGTGTACCGCTGCTGGCCAGGATCCGCCCCCCGCTCAAGAAGCGGAGCCGATACGCAAGATCCCAATCGGCCTGCACGACGTGGATGTCTCGCTCGATCAAATGCTCCACCAGATCGCCATCACGCTCCGGATGGAGAACATCCCAGGCCGGCTTGGCATGCACATAGGTCAAGAGGGTCAGCCCGAGGACCAGGCCGTGAAGCGCCGGTTGCCAGCCGCGCGGCAGGCACGCCAAGGCAGCCGCGCGGGCCACCAGAATCGCCGGCGCCATGTACAGCGTGTAGCGGAACCATTGATGGTCATCGAAGTAGGTGGGTTGCAGCAGCAGGGCCGCGCCATTGCCCACCGCCAGGAGCAGAACGGTCAGGGGCAGCGGCCGGACGGTGTGATGGACGAGCGCCTCCCGGATCAGCCGATAGGCCATCCATCCGCCGGCGGCCGCGCTCAGCAAGGTGAGCAGGGCCCCACCCCACTGCGCCACGGCGCCCGGTTCCGCGCCTGCCACCACGGATTGGTGGATCATGCTGGGGAGCTGGGCCACCCGCTCCCCGATCCCGGCCCATTGGATGCCCGCTCCGGCATCCTGCAGCCCGGGCGGGCCCATCCGATGGACCGCGATGCGCGGCCACCACAGCGGTACGTACCCGATTCCGGCCGTCAGTAGGAACCCGGGCCATGCCAGCCATGCCCGGCGCCTGGTGGCTACGATCAGAAGCGCGGCGATCAAGGGGGCTCCCAGCAGCGCCTGTTCATGGGTCCAGCCGGCCAACCCCATGAGAACCCCCGCCATCAGGATCCTTCGATAGCGGCCCCGCCGGTGCGCGGCGGCCGCTTCGAACATCAGCGCGGTGGCCCACAGGAGCAGGACCAGGGACTCGAGATTGCCGCCGCGGATCTTGACCCCCGCGAGAAACAACACGGCCGGGGGCAGCAGCCATTGGGAAAGCAGCAAGCTCCCGGGAATGGCCCCGGGCGCGGCCGGGAGGGCACGCTGCAGCCGCCGCAATGCCAGGAATCCGGGGATGATCCAAAGCAGCACCGCCACACGCGCGGCGGTCGGGTTCGGACCGAGGATGGCCATGCCAAGCGCCGCGAACGCGCTCTGCAACGCGCCCATGTAGGCTTGCCCGGGGAGAAAGAGCGGCCGCTGCCCCGCGGCGATCTCCTGTGCCTGCAAGGCCACCAGGGCCTCGTCGGCATCGAAGTTCGCGGGCCAGTCCGCCAGGAACTGCCACCGCGCGAGAATCGCCAGGATGAGGACGAGCCACACCGTCACGGCACCGCCGCGTCGCGGCGTGAAGAGGGGACGCCAGGGCGCCGGCCCGAGTGCACCGGCCGGCGCATCGCCCGTGCGGCGCGAGTTCTTGCGACTCATGGCCCCTGTCCTTGACGGTCCCCTGGTGCGCGGATCCGCTGGGGGGATTGATCATGCTGTCCACCGACCGGGGATCCTATCATATCATGATTGTCGTGCCCAGGATCGGCTCCCTCGGGGGGGTCGAGTTTGTTGTACGCCGGCCGGGCACGAAACGCGTAGAATCATCCCTGCGGCCGCGGTCTTCGATCTTGGCCTGCGGCCATGTTCGACGGCGGCGACATCCGGGGTCATCAGGCCGGACTCCAGAGGGCAATCCAACATGCGCTGGCTACTGTTGATGGGCATCGTCGTTGCACTCGTGCTGATCCTGGCATGGGTGCGGATCGGCGAGGATGTCTCCCCAGCCCCCGCCTCCGACAGCGTGGACACGACGCGATCGGCCGATCCGCCCGGCGGCACCGGGGAGATCGACCCGGCCATCATCGACCGGATCCGGTCGATCCCCTACCTGAGCTGGCAGCCCATCGAGGAAGCCAGCCCGCCCTCCTCGGGGACCACCCTCCATGATGCCGAGCGTGCGTTTCGCGGCTGGAACATCTTCAACATCGATGGGGAACCGATCGCGCACCTGATGGACATGGACGGCCGCATTCTCCACTCCTGGAGTCTGGCCGGCGATGGATGGCATCATACCGAGCTTGCCCCGCAGGGCGAGCTGCTGGTCATCGTTCAGGACAGCCGCCTCATGAAACTGGACTGGAACTCGAAGGTATTGTGGTCGCAATCAGGGCTGTTTCATCACGATGTCACGCGCGACGCGCACGGCAATGTCTA